>NZ_LXKR01000066.1:420772-420928 GCF_001692375.1 Serratia sp. 14-2641
TTCGCTTGAAAAAAAAAAAAAGTCCACAATACTAAATAGAAACCCTTATGCAACTTATTACATCAAATAATTATAGTTAGCATCATCGATCGCGATACAGATATGAGTCCGCAGTTTACGCGTTTTGCAGCATCTTCTGCCGATAACTCCTCCACA
>NZ_LXKR01000067.1:0-6473 GCF_001692375.1 Serratia sp. 14-2641
TCTACCAGTGACAATCCGTCGCTAACTGGATGATGAAGCAGTCCCTTGCGTATCATCTGTCCCAGCTTAATACCTGCCAACAGGGTCTGGGCTCGTCGACGGTTTGCCCCCCAGCATCGGTCGACTCCGCCGTTTGATGTTCCGATGGTCTTGCTCAATCAGGTTGCCCAAGTACTTACTTTGCCCGACGGTAATCGCTTCTTCATCAGGTTTGTCGGCGTTGAGCGTGAGCAGCGCCGCGGTGTTGGCACTACTTTTATCGATAGTGATCATCTCGGGTTCGACGTGATGACGAATGGCCTTGCGAAAGAAGCGCAATGCGGCTGCAACGTCCCGCTTGGTGGTCAACAGGAAGTCGATGGTCTGGGCCTGCAGTATCCACCGCGCGGTAGAGATACTTCCACTGACCTTTGATTTTGATGTAAGTTTCATCCATGTGCCACCCTCGACCTACAGGCCGCTGATATCGGCGAAATGTCTTATCCGCAGGGTAGCAGCCTGATAACCCATCGGTACAGAGTGGAGTGGTCAACGGTAATGCTGCGCTCTACCATCATCACTTCGATGGACTGACCCCGCCCCAGTAGACGATCCTGCCCTATAAGGAGCGTATGGGCATACCACGATTTACACCTGAATTTAAGGAAGAAGCCGTCCGTCAAATAACGGAACGCGGTTATTCCGTTGCCGAAGTATCTGACCGTCTGGGTGTTTCTGCACACAGCCTCTACAAGTGGCTACGGGCTATCAAACCTGATAACAGCGAACAGCTTATAGTGTATGCGCCAGGCCTCGATTTTGCACCGTGCATCCTCCAGAGACATGAACCAGTTCTCGTTCAGGCATTCCTGCCGCAACCTACCGCTGAAGGACTCGACCGTAGCGTTGTCCGTCGGTGTTCCCGGGCGTGAGAAGTCGATCCTTATCCCTCTTTCATACACCCACCTGTCCAGCATTTTTCCTGCAAATTCAGAACCATTATCGGTTTTCAGCAACTGCGGTAAAGGACGCCTGAGCGCTATGCTGTTCAGCATTTCTGCCACTTCTGTTGAACGCAGATTCTGCCCCACGCAGATCCCCAGGCATTCGCGGGTGTAAAGGTCGATAACCGTCAGCAGGCGCAGTCGCCTCCCGTCAAACAGCGCATCAGAGACAAAATCCATGCCCCAGACGTGATTCGGATACAGACCCTGAGGCTGCGGTTGTCGGCGCTGTGCGGATTTATTGCGCCGTGGAAGTTTGAGACGCAATGACAGCCCCTGTTCGCTGTAAAGCCGGTAGATCCGTTTGTGGTTATCGCGCCAGCCTTCCCGCCTGAGCATCACGTATACCCGGCGATATCCGTAGTGAATTCGCGTTTCAGTGATCTCACGGATACGCAGGCGCAGTGCGCTGTCATCGGCAGCAACTGAACTATATCTGAACGAACTGCGGCTGAGCCGTAGCGCAAAACAGATTTGTCTTTCGCTGGCACCATATCGGGCCTGTAAATCCCTGACCCATTCCCGCAGACGTGCCAGCGTCAGCTCTTTTTTGCCAGCACGTCCTGCAGCATCGCCTTGTCGAGGCTCAGATCGGCAACCAGCCTCTTCAGCCGCAGATTTTCCTCTTCCAATTGCCGCATGTGTTTGAGTTCAGAAGGGGAAATTCCGCCGTATTTCTTACGCCAGGGGTAAAACGTGGCATCGGAGATACCCAGCTTGCGGCAGACATCCGGCACGGACGTACCCAGCTCAGCCTGCTTCAGGGCAAAGACAATCTGCTCTTCGGTGAATCGTGACTTTTTCATCGGCACCACCTCCGTTCAGGGGAGTGTTTATCATGCCGGAATTCTGTTTCTGAATGGAGCAGGATTTTTGGGTAGGGTCAGAGTGATTTTATAATTTTTTGCATTTTTAACAATATGCAACTAACATTATTAGTAATAGCATCTAGATAACTGCCCTACTTTTATCATCCCTTACGATACAAGGAGTTGGAGCAATTTTTCCACCAGATTCTATGATGTGCGACTTATTGCGCCCTTCCATTACTGAACAGGTGATTGTTTAGTAATGGCAAATGTAGCGATAAAAATCGCAGTTATTTTGGAAGTGATGCTACGTATCGGATTTAACCATATAAAAAGAGGGTTATATGCAAAAAAAAAAACAATATTGATTACGGGGGCGCTTTCTGGAATCGGAAGTGCAGCGACTAAATTATTTTCCGAAAGAAACTATAACGTTGTATTCTCAGGCCGAAGGCCCGAAGAAGGTAAAGTTATGTTAACCGCTCTAAAGATAATTAATAAAGACGTACTTTATGTTAATGCTGACATGAATAATGAGTCAGATATCAAACACCTGATTGATGTGGTACTGGATAAATTCGGCTCATTGGATGTCGCGGTAAACTGTGCGGGTACGGTAGGTGAAAATGCGGAGATCCAGGCTGCGACCCAAGATAACTTTCATTTGGTATTCAACACCAATGTGTTAGGCACTCTGTTAGCCATGAAATATCAAATCCCTGTGATGATTGAAAGAGGTAAAGGCAGCATCATCAATATCTCTTCAATCGCTGGAATAGTTGGCCTGCCTCATGCGGGGATTTATGTTGCAAGTAAACACGCCATTGAGGGATTGACAAAAACAGCAGCACTGGAAGTTGCAGCTACTGGCGTTCGAGTGAATTCTATTTCCCCAGGGCCGGTGGAAAGTAAAATGTTTGATCGTTTTCTTGGTCATGATGAAAAAAATAAAAATAAATTTATAGCAATGATGCCAAATAAGCGTTTCTCCACGTCGGAAGAAGTTGCACATACTATTGCGTTCCTTGCAGAGGATAACGTGACTGCCATTACTGGGCAGACGATTACTATCGACGGCGGATACACCGCACAGTGAGCGAGGGGTGATTAGTCAGCGCGGTAGTAAATAGGCTTACCTGTACCTGGCCGTCGACAGCCGCGGTAGAACTATCGATTTTTATCTTTCCTCCCGACGTAATACCAAAGCAGCTTATCGATTTTGAAGAAGATGTTGGGTCAATTACGGGATTGGTAACAGCCAATGCCCCACCTATGGCAGGGCATTGGCTTTGCTGAAGCAAGAAGGTAAGTGACGACCTGACGTGGAAACACCAGCAGGTGAAATACCTCAATAACGTGATTGAATGCGATCACGGTAAGCTGAAGCGGATAATCAATCCGATGTTAGACTTCAAATTCATGAAGAAAGCTTATGCTACAATCAAAGGGATAGAGGCCATTCGCAGGTTGCGCAAAGGACAGACAGAACCTTGGTACGATGACCATCCTCAGCGCGAAGAGCCTCTGGTGAACGACGTTTTCAGCCTCTAAGATATTTAAGTTTACCCTAAGCAGCTATTTGTAACACTACCCGTATTATAGAGTAAGGAAAAGAGGACGGTAACAAAAAATATGGTGAATTTTTTAGAATTGGCTATTCTTATCAAGAATCATATTATCTGCCACAAAAAAACATTAAATGCATAACAAGTTCTACAAGGCTAGCATTCAACTTTCTAGGTGCTGCATCCAATAAGGTTATTTTATATTGACCCACTTGAGTACAGAATCGTTACGGTGTTGACAATCCGATAAACCGTGGGGGCTTTAATGACGGTTACCCTTGACTATATCAATAGTGTTAAAGATCTGGATCCAGCTGAGTATCGCGCATTTTTTCTTCAAAGCAAGGCACCCCTGTTTTACGATCAACGGTTTCTTATCGCAGCTGAGCAGTCACCCTTGTTAAACGTCAGTAAAATTTTCTATTTGCTTGTGCGAGACGAGGGGAGGTTGACTGCGCTGGTCCCTATTTATCTTCAAAAATTTCGGTCCGTTGATTCGTTAGGATTATTGGTTTCGTCCGCTAAGCTCTCGATGGAATCGGAAGATCGAGGACTGTTTAGTCATATTATTCATTGTACGGACACCACGATACCGATGTTAAATCATGCCCCAAGCCTTTACACACGAATATTCGATGCTATTACGGCTATCGCGCAGGCTGAACAGGCGCGTTATTTCTGTTTTCTTAATGTACAGGATGGTGTGCTCTTGCGTGAGGCTCAACGCAACGGGCTAAATATAAATTTCATGGTAGATAAATTTTCAATCGAACTGGATGCTTTTCCAGATTTTAACAGTTTTGTGCAGGCTTCTCCCAAGTACGGGCGTTACGAAATGATACGTCAGCATCGTATTATTAACCGCTGCGATGCGAGAGCTAGAATACTTGCTCCTCCCTTTGATAATGAAATTGAGAAACTATCCCAGTTGTATTATTTAACTACCAAACGGCTGGGGACACCCTATTATTGGCCAGAATCACAATTGGCTGATTTTTGCCATCTTTGCGGCGATCTGGTTCGCCTTAGCGTCGTAGAACATAACGGGAAAATTGTCAGCGGATTTATCTGCTTCGAGGAAGAGGGCGCTCTCCATGTCTGGTCGGCCGGCATAGATTATGATAGTTCCGATTTCAACCCTTACACCTTGGGCATGTCTGCCGTGTATCGCTATGCATTCGAAAGAGGAATTAATCTTATCGAGTGCGGCCGCTTGAATCCCCGCATCAAAACTCGATTGGGATTCAAACAGAAACGACTCTATTCCGTCATCAGCCAGGATCTTGGATTACCCGCCGCTAAGCAGACTTCTCTGTCTCGACTGAAGCTGGCATCGCAACTGGATGGCGAAGTTCGACTTGCTTCGCATCCCGCCTTTGATGAGTGGTATCTCAACAGTGTCTGGAACGGTCGAGGCCCAACACGTAGACCAGCTGGAATAGTACGCGCCGCGACTGAGGCCGATGTGATTCGCGCGATTGTATTTGCCAAGGAGCAAGCAATGGAGGTGAGCGTGCGTGGAAGTGGGCACAACTACACTGGTTGTTTTCTTCGCATTGATACACTGATGTTGGACATTTCCGGCTTGAAGAGACTTGATATTGATAGCAAGCGCAAGCGCGCCATCGTTGAATCAGGGGTCAGTAGTGGTCAATTGTGTCATGCACTCGCGGCTAAAGGTCTGGCTTTTCCGACAGGGCATGTAAGAGAAGTGGGGATCAGCGGATTCCTGTTGGGGGGAGGGCTCGGGATCAACTGCAGCCAATGGGGAGGAATGAGTGTGTTCAACGTACAAGCCTTGGACATTGTCACCGCCGACGGTCGTCTACGACATGTGTCCGAAACCCAGGAGCCAGACTTGTTCTGGGCCGCTCGTGGCGCTGGACCCTGTTCGTTTTTTGTTGTGACCCGTTTTTACCTCAGCTGCTACTCACTGCCTCGGGTAATAACCAATAGCTTATACACGCTACCTTTCACACATTTACACGATTTATTGGCGAGACTTGAAGATACCTCTCCTCCTACAAATCTTCAGGTGATGATATCTGTCAGTCCCCCGACATCGGGTGGTACACCAGCAGTGCTGTTAAATATTTTGGCGTTTACCGATAGCCCGCTAGAGGCGCAAGCCCTACACGAATCTTTTGAAACTAGCCTAGAACTGCCACTTACAGCCTTGGCCATCAATCAGCCCTCAAACTTCGAGGCCATTTACGAGCAGTTCAACAACATAGTGGTATCAAAAAGGTTGTATGCCGACAATATCCTTACAGATAACAAGCTAGAATTGGTTGCCATCTTATCCAGGTATTTATCAGACGCGCCGTCCCGAACTACACTTGCAACGATTCTCTGGCGGGGTGTGACAACCTATCCGAAAGCAGCATTTTCGGCACATGGCAAGTTCTTTGTATCTACCTACGCCCAGTGGGACGATGCAAAAGATGACAGTGTCAATCGATATTGGTTAAAACGGATGTATGACGAGTTACAGGAGATTGCCCGTAGCCGTTATATCAACGAGTACGATCTTGAGACAAGGGCGGCCGAAATCAGCATGTGTTTCGCCGCTGAGAACTGGGAGAAACTGCAAAGGCTCCGGCTTGAATACGACCCTGATGGTGTATTTGTTGACGTGCAGCAGTTGGAGGAACATGGCGATCAGCCAGAAGCGAACAACTAAATGGAATGTCAGCGCCTTGGTCCGCCGCGACAGTCGCTGGTATTACTCTACCGACATGACGACCGCAACATCGCATTTCTGACTCTGGGTGAGCGCTGGTTCAAGTCGTTTTATATTCCGCTGATCTTGCGCAACCCGTTCATTCAGATATTTATTCTGCCTGATCGCGATGATTTCTTCATCGGGTTTGTCGACGTTTAGTGTCGCCATCGCTTCCCTGTTGGCACCACTTTTAGCCCTGATACTACGCAGGTTCGCTGTGGTGTTGAATGACCTTGCGAAAGAAGCGCAACACAACGGTAGCATCCCATTTGGCGGTCAGCAGGAAGTCGATGGTATGGCTAGAAATATTCACCGTGCAATACAGATATTTCCTCTTATTTTTGATTTACATCCATTCGCCATCGGCTACCCACAGAACGTTTATGCCGAC
>NZ_LXKR01000068.1:0-6196 GCF_001692375.1 Serratia sp. 14-2641
GACGTATCGCCTGTGGCAACTCAATACGCAGCGCGTCAGTAAAGAAGAAAAGGGGACGTTCGGTGATTTCCGGTCGGAGAATCGCTGTTGCCGGCAAGTAGTGTCATTAGGTTATTGGCGCTGACAGCCCGACTGCATATCCCCCTTTGACGCCTCATTCACTTCCCTGCCTTCTACCCTGCGATCTGCCGGGGTCTAATATACGGACAACACGATGAAATTTCTCAAAAGGCTGTGGTCAGCAGGCTTGCTGCTGCTCTTTTCCTGGCCGGCGTTTGCCGACGGTGTGAATTATCAGACCATCGCAGACGCTGCACAGAAAACCAATGACTTATCGCGCCAGGCGCTGGTCATGATCTTTGGGGATGTGGTTCTGCATCCGTTTAACCCTGGGCAACAAACGTTGATTGGCTCGCTGTTTGCCATTATTAACGGTGTGCTTTGTGCCATAGCCCTGTTCTGGTTTTTGACCGTGACGATGAAAACCGTCGTGAAGGCTGGACATGAAGGGCGTGTGTTTAATGGTGCACGCTCAATGCTATATCCTGTTATGACCTTTGCGGGCTTTATCACGCTGGTGCCTACCGGCTCGGGGTGGTCAATTTCGCAATTGGTGATGCTGTGGGCGGCATCGGTGATGGGCGTCGGTAGCGCCAATCTGCTAACAGATAAGGCGGCGGATATGATGGCCAGCGGATATTCGATGGTCACGCAGCCGACCGCGCCGGCGACCCGTTCAGCTGCACGGGCCATTTTTGAAATGAACCTGTGTAAATATGCCATCAACCGCGAACTACAGGCACTTTATGCGTCAGGGGAAGCGAATACACCCATGATGAGTACGAAAGGAGGCAACGGTGAGTATGAGACCGGTAATGGCAGCGCCATTTGCGGGTCGGCGAAAACACCGAACTCTGCCCGTAGCGGTGTATGGAACTTGTTGTTTGACAGCAAGGTCGATACCGACAGTGTCGTGGCGTCACAAAAGCAGGCGTTGGACAGGATGCAGACGTCGCTGGATCGGGCGGCAATGGATTTCGTCGATACCTATCTGAGTAAACGTGATCAGGACAGTGGCAGTTTTCAGGATGTGGAAACCGACATCCAGAATGCGGCGGCCGATTATGAAGATACGGTCAACAAAGCGTTGAACCAGATCAACTACAAGGATTCGCTGCAGAGCCAACTGGTTAATCAGATCAAGAGTTATGGCTGGGTTTCTCTGGGAGCCTGGTATCACACCTTCGCGACCGCCAACAGTAAAACCAACGATGTGGCCAACGCGACGCCGATCACCAGTGGCATGAGTGGGGTGGGTGAGCACGGTACGGGAGACTTGTATAACCAGGTGTTTACCGCTTATCGCGCACAGGTGCAGAACAGTACCTATACACCCCCCCTGGGAACACAAACGGAGAGTGAGATTAGTGCAGCCGGTGCAGCTCAAGAGCCCAACTCTGTATTTGTTGGCATATTAAAAAGTCCTATACAAAGGCTAACTAACTTTATAGCAACGAGAAATATAGGAGCAAATTCAGACTACACTGAGCAAGTTAACCCACTGATTAAAATGCAAGAAGTAGGCGATTATACGCTGGGTACCACAGAAACGCTGATGGCAGCCTATGCCGGCACTTGGGCGATTGCATCGGCGGCCAGTAACTCACCGGTGGGGTGGGCAAGTAAGATCTTTGCGGTTGATGCCGGCGCGGTGGTGAAGGATGTGATGGGCGCGATGGCGCCAATGTTCTACTTCTTTATGTTTGCACTTTTGGCTATCGGATTCTCACTGGCGGTATTTTTGCCGGCCGTCCCTTTTATTTTCTGGATGACGGGCTTCTTTAACTGGATTGTCAGCGTGCTGATTGGGTGCGCAGCAGGACCAATGTGGTCAGCGACGCATCTGGGGGCAGAAGAAGACAAGGGGAGCCGCAGCGCATATGGGTATATTTTCCTGATTGACATGATGTTGCGGCCGTCGCTGATGGTGTTGGGGTTCTTCTTCGCCTCTGTGGCGGCGATTGCCGGCGGCACGGTACTCAATTTGTTGTTTGCTTCAGCCCTGGCCAACGCTAATGCTGACTCGATTATGGGGTTGGTCAAAATGGTCGGCTGGCTGATGATATATGCACGTATTGCCACCTTTGGCGTGACGCGCTTATTCAGCTTACAGGCCTCACTGCCAGATTATGTGATCTCATTCCTCGGTGGTCGAGAAGGGAATAATGTTATGGGTGGCTTGGTCGATAATATGAAAAATATGTTCGGTGCTGCAGGTACGGGATCGCAGCGAATTCCCGGTATGCGCAATATGCCGAAGCGGTCTGGAAAGGGTAATGAAACTGATGGAATACAGTAGAAACCCCCTGACAAATACACAGTGGTTGGGTATAATGTATTCAATCATAGAGGAGGAGATTTTATGGCTCAGCGACTAAAAACAGGGAAAGAGTTCACTTTTTTCCTTATCAAACTTGCTTATGGGTTAGTTGCTCTCCCGTGTCTGCTCATATTGGGGCTTTTATCTCTGTTTGCCATTAGTGCCCCTGGTAAGACAGGTAGCGACATATATATTATTGTTGGAACAATCTGGATGGGGGTAATAATCCCAGTAGCTGTATTCTTCTTTCATGTTTTAAAAAAACGCCGTCTTTTGAAAATCATTACCAATGATATAAAAAGTTCCGATTTCTTTATGCCAGAGCAAGGCTATGAGATGTTCCATGAAGGTGATGGTAAATATCTGGGTATCGATATCAAGCGCGGCACCATCCTTTACGTGCACCGTATCCGCAAAGGTGAAGTGGACGTGATTGGACTGGATATGAACGACTGGACCAATCGGGAAGTGGAAGGAAAGATGTTCCGCCTTTACACCAAACTCCCTGAGTTGCCCCGCATTGAAATTGCGACCCCTTGGGCCCAGCGCTGGTTTGATACGTTGGGTTCTATGGAGTTCAAGCAATATCAGCCGGCGATGCCGTTCTCTGAGTATGTTGATATTCACCGTGAGCAGCTGGAGCGTGAAAACCATATCGCGATCCCTCGCCTGGCCTGAGCCGTACCTTATCCCCCTCTAGTCACCTCATCGGGTGGCAAACACCCTCAACACCGGCTTTTAGCCGGTGTTCTTTTTTGCGAGTTCCTCTATGTATAACCGCCCATCGCAGAGCGCGTGGGACGGCGATCAAGGGCAAATGTTCCTGGCCTTCTGCGCTGCCGTTCTATTGTGTTGGCTATTTTTTGATTCGTTTGTATACGGGAGTTGCTGGGTATTGTACTGGCTCTGGACTGCGGTAGATGTTCCCCGCATCCATAACTGGACCGGTGGAAAAATTAACCTGCTGGCCGACACGGCCAATCACGCCGCCAGCGTTACCTTCGATGAGTGGCTTAATGTGATGAACGCCACTTCAGGTATCTTACTGTTGTTCCTGGTGCCGATCGTTGTGGCCAGCTTTATCGCGCTGGCGCAGCACCCCGTTCTGGCTTTTCGCAGCAAACGGTCCATCAATGTCCATACGTTGCCGGGCCTGGTCAGTGGCTTTGCCCCCTCCGTGATGCCTGTTCTGGCCATGGCATCCGGGCCGGATGGCCTGATGAATGATCCCGCACCGGCGAATGTTTGGGCGCTGAAACCCGAAGACTTCACCACGCAACATCAACTCGTTCAACGCAAGACGCTCGATCGGACTGCCGCAGCGGAGGTCTTCACTGCGCAGTTGGGAAAAACAATGTGTAATGTGACAAATTGGCACCCTTATGAACGCGCCCTGCTGGCAGTGTTTGGTCTGCAAGTATTCCTGAACGATCGGGCGGCGGCGTCACGGTTGCTGGATGACCTGAATCGCTCCTGCGTAGTGCGGCGTTTTTTACGGCGCAAGCGGGTTTCACCTGTGCCGTTGTTCCCGTTGGCCAATACAGCGTTTGAACGCGTGGTTCAAGCACCAGGCGTCAACGAGTGGTTGGCGCGACATGGGTATGTGCGCAGTGCGCTGGTTGGGTTGTATGCCCGTGACCTGCGATTGCCCCCGGCGCGTTTTCGTTGGCTCAAGGGTGTTGACCGTACATTGTGGTATGGCCTGCATTCGGCAGATACCGCCAAGGTGTTTGTCGAAGGTGCTGGTATTGCTGCTCAGGCTCGGGCCGAGGTGCGCGCTGGCAAGTTGGGATTGCCTCGTCCGGGCATCATGGTGGAGCAAGCTGTTGAAGGGCTGCAGGCCGATCTGGAAAGTCTGGGTCTGGTCTATCCGTATACACTGGTGGTGATTAGTCGTCGCCAGGCGGCAGAACAGTCGGTGATGTCCGCTGTTTATGCCATTACCGACCCGCCGGACAGCGAGGAGACAACTGCAGCCTAGCGTCACCCCTCTTGATTTATCTGATCACATCCACCGAATTTTACCCCATTTGTACGCCAGGCTAATCAGGCTCTGGTGTCGACCTGTATTTGAATTAAAAGGATATTCCATGCGTGCAAAATCAAGCTATGCGCCTTTCTCCGTATACATTCGCGATAATCTGTTAGTCGTTCAACGTACTGGGGAGAACGGTGGTGTCCGTACTTTGTGTACTGTCGACCTGCGCCGCCAGCCGACTTTTTTCCTGTCTGACGCTGGGGTGATGTGCTGCGACACGTTGGGGAACGTATTCACAGTTGAGTCCAGCGCTAATGGTGGCAACGATCAGTTGCTTGCGGCCTTGTCCGGTGCGCAGCTGCAGCAGGCGGAAAAATGGCGCTCCCGATGGGGTACTCGGTTGACGATGGCTGGTGCGTTGCTGTTTGTCGGGGTCATGCTGGGTGTTTACCTGGCGCAGTCCCGGGAGGTTGCACCCTTGGGGATGGGGCCAGAGGTTAGCCTGACACCACCGCCTTTGGTTTTGCCGCCAGCGCTTCCTCCGCATACCAACGCGAAAGCCATACGTCCTGAAATACCTGTTCCTGTCCAGCAAACGCGAACTGCCGCGCAAGAAGATGGCTGGGCGCTGCCGACGTCAGTCCGGGCAACCCTGCCGCAGAAGCTGAAAAGTGCTGCCGATCGCCAATTGTTCACCGTGAACTATTCCTCTGGCCATGACCGTACCTTATACGTGTTTGCTGATCCCAACTGCCCGAATTGCCGGCATCTGGAGCCGGCATTAGTGGCTGCAGCCCATTTGGCGAACGTGGTCGTCTTCCCGGTGGCCGTGATTGGGCGCGAGAAATCCATTGCTGCCATCACCCCGGTGTTGTGCTTGCCGCCGGAGCAACGGCCAGCTGCCTGGCAGGCATTATTTACTGTTGGTACGGATGGACTGCAGCTGGGTAAACAACCCCCAGTCGACAAGAAAGCCGACAGCACCTGTGATGTGGCTGAAAAGGCACTGGGCGTCAACGAGGTGGCCTATCAGGCCTATCGCATTCCGGGTACGCCCTGGGTGATTGCGGATGATGGTCGCTATGTACCCCAGGCAGTCCTGCGAGACCCAGCCCAACTGAGTCAGTTCCTGAGCGAGAAGGAGACGCCGGATGCAACCCACTGACTATGGCGTTGAACGCAACCGCGTTAACCGCCGTGTTTATCACTCAGCCCTGGGGGACTGGATGTTGTCCCCGGGAGGGCTGGCGCTGGGGATGACCGGGGCTGTCATCGCCGGTGTGGTTTGGCCGGTCACGTTGTGGTTAACGCTGCCCGTGATGGTGTTCTGGGCGCCCGCGATGCTGATGGAACCCTGGCAAATGCCGATGCGTATGCCTACCGATATGGATCGGCTCGACCCTTCTACACAGCGGCAGGTGCCGGGCAAGTTGTTTGGTTTCTTGCCCGTGACGGTCATGCGTATCGCCATGGGCAAGGCAGCCGGCATCCTCTATCTGGGGTATCTGCGTGGGCGTGATGCGGGGCGTGAGTTGTGGCTGTCGATGGATGACATGACGCGGCACATCCTGATGTTTGGCACCACCGGTGCAGGCAAGACGGAAACGCTGCTGGGTTATGTGCTCAACCAACTCGCTCTTGGCAAGGGGCTGATTTATTCCGACGCCAAGGCACAAAACGATGTGGCGCTGGCCATTGCGTCCATGGCGCGGCGCTTTGGTCGTGAAGACGATCTGCGAATGATGAACTTCATCACCGGCGGTCGTTCGCGGGCTCAGGAGCTGCTGGAAGATGTCAAAAACCGACCGCAAACCAATACGGTCAATGCCTTCGGCATC
>NZ_LXKR01000069.1:0-5750 GCF_001692375.1 Serratia sp. 14-2641
GGTGATACCACGAGCCTTCTCTTCTGGCGCGTTGTCGATCTGGTCGAAAGCACGTGCAGAACCACCGTAGGTTTTAGCCAGAACGGTAGTGATTGCAGCAGTCAGGGTAGTTTTGCCGTGGTCAACGTGGCCGATAGTACCGACGTTAACGTGCGGTTTTGAACGTTCAAATTTTTCTTTAGACATCGATTGTCCCTCTAAGACACGGATAAATCGGTGGTATCACCACATCAACCAAGCATTTGCTTGTTGAATTCAGGAAACAGAAAGAAAATCAGGGGGCGAGAAATTAAGAAGTGGTGCTGATAGGCAGATTCGAACTGCCGACCTCACCCTTACCAAGGGTGCGCTCTACCAACTGAGCTATATCAGCACATCTTGGAGCGGGCAGTGGGAATCGAACCCACATCATCAGCTTGGAAGGCTGAGGTAATAGCCATTATACGATGCCCGCATCCTGGAACTCGGCTACCTGACTTTTCTGTAGACTTTAAAGGCGGAGAGAAGGATTGTTCGTCGCTTAACTCTTCACCCTTCGTGCCAGCAACTTCCGTTACGCGGCGCGAACTGTTTGAAGGTTTTCACCTTCCCCGACCGGCGCTTGATTCAGCATTACCGCTCGGTGTGACCCAGTGCCTCGGGTCTAATATGGTGGTGGGGGAAGGATTCGAACCTTCGAAGTCTGTGACGGCAGATTTACAGTCTGCTCCCTTTGGCCGCTCGGGAACCCCACCAGATTTTAACTACTTTATACTTGAATGGTGCCGGCTACCGGAATCGAACTGGTGACCTACTGATTACAAGTCAGTTGCTCTACCTACTGAGCTAAGCCGGCATCAAGTGCAGCGCATTCTAGGTAGAGCTGACGGGCTATGCAACAAAAAAATTGCGATCTAAGCCCTATCGCTCATAAATCAGTCGATTTCTGCATCCGGCTCGCAATTTTTTACCGTTGAGGCGCAAAATTTCATCAATTATGGGCATTAATCTAAACTATTTTAGACCTACCCTACTGATGCTTTCCCTGCACTTTGTCGTATCGCTCAATCAAGGATAGCCTATCGGTTGAAAGCGGCTATCGGGGTAGTGCACCACAAAGAGGACGGTGCTCTCCGATGGTGCCGATATACCGCTTCCGTCCCTGGACTAACGGCCCCCGCACAGGTTAGCCGCATTGGCGCGCTTATTGCTTATCTTCATTATCCCTAATTGCAAGGAGGTATGACCGATGAAAATTGTCCTGATCAATGCGGCAACGCTTCCCATTTACCGCGCCGAGCTGGCGCAGTTGCTCACCGATGCGGTCACTCACGGGGCTTCAGTCGGTTACGACACGCAAATTCCCCACGAAGATGCCGAGAGCTACTTCCATAGCCTACGCCCTGCTTTGGCCAAAGGAGAGTTGCTATTGTGGATTGCCAGAGATGAAAGCGGCGTCATTGGCACCGTCCAACTAGCCCTGTGTCAAAAGCCGAACGGCCGAAACCGGGCCGAAGTACAAAAACTGCTGGTGCACAGCCGCGCCCGCCGCAATGGCGTTGGCCAGGCGTTGATGAAAGCGCTGGAAAAAATGGCGCTTGAGATCCGCCGTGGCCTGCTTTATCTGGACACCCAGGCCGGTTCCGCAGCCGAAGGACTGTATCGCTCGTTGGGCTATCGTTGCCTCGGAGAGATACCCGATTACGCCGCGGCTCCCGACGGGTATTACCATCCTACGGCGATTTACTACAAGCGGCTGTTTGCCGTTCAGCAACCCTCTCGCGCCGCCGCTAGTTGACCTGAAAACGGTATCATTGCCCAGTGATACCGCCTTGCAACAGGGCCTTTCTCAATTGCGTGCCTGTTCGCACTATTGGTAAAAACTGCCACTAATCGACCACAATTGCGAAAAAAGTCTACGCCTAAAAGCCAGCTGTCTATAATATGCAGTTTGATTATTATCTGGAGTTGGCGTCCAGCGCCTTTCCCAACCTGCGTTAACAGGCAGAATTTGGCTTATGATAAAAAGAGATCAATCTTTAGCGACGCCTTACCTTCAGTTCGATCGCAGCCAGTGGGCCGCCTTACGGGATTCGGTGCCGCTGACGCTGTCAGAAGAAGAGATTGTTAAACTCAAAGGGATTAACGAAGATCTCTCCTTGGAAGAAGTCGCGCAGATCTACTTGCCGCTCTCACGGTTACTGAACTTCTATATCAGTTCGAACCTGCGTCGCCAGGCAGTTCTGGAGCAATTCCTTGGCACAGATGGCCAGCGCATTCCTTATGTGATCGGCATTGCTGGCAGCGTAGCCGTAGGTAAAAGTACCACGGCGCGTTTATTGCAGGCATTGTTGAGCCGCTGGCCGGAACATCGTAGCGTGGAGCTGATCACCACAGACGGTTTTCTGCACCCGAACAAGGTGCTGAACGAGCGCGGCCTGATGAAGAAGAAAGGGTTCCCGCAATCCTACGATATGCATAGCCTGGTGAAATTCGTTTCGGAAGTTAAATCCGGTGCCAAACGTGTTACTGCACCGGTTTATTCTCACCTGATCTATGACGTCGTTCCTGAAGGCAATAAAGTTATCGAACAGCCTGATATTCTGATCCTGGAAGGATTGAATGTTTTGCAAAGCGGGATGGACTATCCACACGATCCTCACCGTGTATTTGTCTCCGACTTTGTTGATTTCTCAATCTATGTCGATGCCCCTGGCGATCTATTGCAAAGCTGGTATATCAACCGCTTCCTGAAATTCCGTCAGGGTGCGTTCTCTAACCCAGACTCCTATTTCCATAGCTATGCGCAGTTGCCGGAAACGGAGGCGATCAACATCGCTACTCAGCTGTGGAATGAGATTAACGGATTGAATTTACAGCAAAATATCTTGCCAACTCGCGAGAGAGCCAGCTTGATTATGACTAAGAGTGCCAATCACGCTGTGGAAAGTGTACGGTTACGGAAATAATCGATAACGTAAGAGAGGCCAATGGCCTCTCTTATTTTAGCTTATTCAGCACGACGCAAAGATATTTCACCACCAATAAAGGGTTTTATTACTCCTTCCTGCTCAAGCAGCAATGCACCCTGCTGATCAATACCGCGAGCAATACCGAAAATCTGTTGTTCACCGATTAATAGCTTAACCGGACGATCGATAAAGTTATCTAATTTACGCCAACGTGAAATAAAGGGTGCTAACCCGTCTATTTCAAATTGCCGTAATGAATTCCGTAGCTCATTAAGTAATTTGGCGGCCAATTCATTGCGATCGATAGTGATCCCGGCTTCCTGTAGGTTGATCCAGCGCTGATCAATCTGACTGGCGTTGGTTTCGCGCATCGCCATGTTGATACCCGCTCCCAGCACCAACTGGGCTGCATCCCCGGTTTTACCGGTCAGCTCAACCAGAATACCGGCCAACTTGCGATCGTTAAGGTATAAATCATTGGGCCATTTCACACGGACCTGTTCTGCACCGAGACGCTGCAACACTTCCGCCATCACGATGCCAATAACCAGGCTCAACCCCATCGCGGCCGCTGGCCCTTGTTCAAGACGCCAGAACATGGATAAGTAAAGGTTGGCACCGAAGGGTGAAATCCACTGCCGACCTCGTCGACCACGTCCTGCCTGCTGATACTCGGCAATACAGGCATCACCGGAAGCAAGTTCTGCAAGCCTGTCCAACAGATACTGGTTGGTTGAATCAACGACGGGCAACACCGTGACCCGCTTGTCTTCCAGTAAACCAAGAATACGCTCAGCATCCAGCAAATTGATCGCCGCAGGTAGGCTATAGCCTTTCCCCGGAACCGTGAACACATCCAACCCCCACTCCCGGATGGTCTGAATATGCTTGTTAATCGCTGCGCGGCTCATGCCCAATGACTCACCTAAATGTTCGCCAGAGTGGAACTCGCCGTCCGCCAGTAGGGAGATGATCTTCAGTGGTACTGTGGTGTCTCTCATGAAATGACCTCTACGGCATCCAGCTCACCAGTGGCCCCTATAAAACGTACCTCCGGTTCTAACCAGACATCGAATTTCGACGCTACCGTATTGCGCACGTGCCTGGCCAGTGCCACAACATCCTGGCTGCTGGCATTATCGGCATTTACCAATACCAAGGCCTGCTGACGGTGTACCGCTGCGCCACCGATCTGATGCCCCTTGAGTGAACACTGATCGATCAACCAACCGGCAGCCAACTTTTCTTGTCCGTCCGGCTGCGGATAATGTGGCATAGCATGATATTGGGCTAATAACGTTTTAGCGGCTTCCCCGCTCACCAGTGGGTTTTTAAAGAAGCTGCCTGCATTGCCGGTAATACGTGGATCCGGTAGCTTGCTGCGCCGCATGGCGCATACCGCATCAAATACCTGCTGCGGCGTTACCGTCTTGGGATCCAGCTTGGTAAGGTCGCCGTAGTTCAGCAATGGGCTCCACCGTTTGCTAAGCCGTAAACCAACGCCCACAATCACGAAGCCTTGCTTAAGCTCATGCTTAAAAACGCTTTCCCGGTAACCAAACTGGCAGCGTTCAGGATCCATACGATCGATTTCACCCGTAGTCAGGTTTAGCAGGTCGACATACTCACAGACCTGTTTGAGCTCAATGCCGTACGCCCCGATATTCTGGATCGGGGCCGAACCGACCAAACCTGGGATCAATGCCAGATTTTCCAGCCCGGGGATACCACGCTCGAGCATCTGGCTAACCAGATGGTGCCAATTCTCTCCGGCGCTGACATGCAGATGCCAGGCGTCCTGCTCTTCCCTGACCGTGATGCCTTTTAACTGGTTAATCATGACCGTACCGGCAAAATCCTCCAGGAACAGCACGTTGCTCCCTTCACCGAGTACCAGCAGTGGCTCTTGGCGCTTTTGCGCTTGCTGCCAGGCTTTAATCATCATTTCAATTTCTTCAGCAATGACTAAATGCGCTGCGTTGACCGGGAGCGCAAAAGTATTGTGATGTTTTAAAGACGCGCTTTCAGTAGACATGATTTAAATACTCTGACGGAACAAATTATCATCTAGTCTACTCGATCCACCGCGCATGGCTATTATTTGTTTTTATTCACTTGTAATTTCTTGTTAGCTAATAACCGCCAGCTTCATAGGCTATTAAAAATATCCCTGTAAATCATGACAATATGATAATTACATTATCTCGACTCTTGCAGAAGTCTGAGTTATATAAAATCTATCAGCATTAATGATATGTATGAATTAGCCAGGCGGGTTTGGAACTAAAAATTTCATGAATATTTCCAGGTGGGAACCTGGTTATATTTAATCATTTACCAATGAGGAGATAATTCGGGATAGCCGAGTAATGTCCCCTCACCCTAACCCTCTCCCCCAGGAGAGGGAACCGATCGAGCTCACTGATATTCCTGCGTCATACCCCATCCTTAAGCTTACTCATCACTGCCGAAGTGGTATGGCTAATCAAAGGTTCCCACTTCCCGAAGCAGTACGGGCTCATCCACGATGCCGGACGGCTCCCTCTCCCCTACACAAGTATTCAGGGTGCTCCCGGTCGTTGCATTGGGAGAGGGCTGGGGTGAGGGGTAATTTTCTGTTTTTAACCCATAGCAAAAATCCCCATGCTTTCGCATGAGGCTTTCTACTTATTTGATGCCTGGCAGTGTCCTACTCTCGCATGGGGAGACCCCACACTACCATCGGCGCTACGGCGTTTCACTTCTGAGTTCGGCATGGGGTCAGGTGGGACCACCGCGCTATTGCCGCCAGGCAAATTC
>NZ_LXKR01000070.1:0-5488 GCF_001692375.1 Serratia sp. 14-2641
TACTGAGTGGATACCGGTATCGGGCGTCCGGGCGGGCTGTCGTGCTGCGCATGGCGCCGGCACACCGTCGCCCCCCTGCGGGTCGGGTAGCAGTAGCACATTACTGTGCCACCGCCCCCTAAGAACGGAGCGTGCGACTTTCACCGCACTCCGCTCAAGCCTTTATAAGCCCTCTCAGGAGAGAACCGGTTTCACTACTGTGGAGTTGACGATGGCAGTTAGGATGTAGCATCACCAGATTTTCAAGATTGTCGCCACCACCCAGCACCTTTTTCACTATGTGGTGTATTTCCCAGCCAGTTTCTCGGCTGAATCCGAGTCCGCAGACCGGGCAGCGATAACCTTGCTTTTTCCAGATCGCAACAATTTTCCATTTGCCTTTTTGAGAGTTAAACCAGTTTTGAGTCTGCCTTTTCTCAAAGTAACTTTCCCACGCCGGGTCATAAGGGTTTGCTTCTGCTATGATTTTGATATGTCTCCGGATCGGGGTTGATGTTGCCCTGAGTAACTCAAGGTGTCGCCCCCCGGTGTCCGTTGCGCTGAATACCCAGTTTTGCATTTTCGATGATTTGAAGTACTTGTTGCGTATCCATCTTTTCCCTTTAGTAGGGTGTCTCCTGACACACCATCTCCAGAGCTTTTCCCAGATTTGGAAATCAACGTAATGGAAGGTTTCTTTGGCAACGACGCTACGATGATAATTTGCCCATCCCCTGATCATGGGGTTAAGCAACGTGATCAACGTAGATGTCTTTGCGGTTTTGTTACCTTCGATTGTTGACCTGACCTTTTTCAGAAATGCTTTCCGATTTTTCTTTGATGGTTTAATCAGTAGCTTCCCATCATATTTACGGAAGTTTCTGCCTAAAAAGTCGAAACCTTCATCTATATGCGTGACCGCCGTTTTTTCTTCTGACAGCGTTAGCCCTCTTTGCGACATGAAGCCTGTTACAAGTGGCTTAACCTCGCGCTCCAGTATTTCCCGCGATATACCTGTCACGATGAAATCATCAGCATAACGAACATAATTCACCTTATGTTTGCTGGCTTTTGCTGTACCTTTCCGCCCAAAATGAGTGGTAAGTACGGTTTCCAGTCCGTCAAGACACATGTTTGCCAGTACAGGTGAGATTATTCCTCCCTGTGGAGTTCCGGCTTCTGTGGTGAAGAAAGTTTTATTGTCCATAAATCCGGCTTTCAGCCATTTTCTGAGTACCGTCATGTCCATCGGGATGTTTTCCAGTAACCAGTCATGACTGATGTTATCGAAGCAGCCTTTAATGTCCCCTTCAAGGATCCAGTGCGCGGATGCTTTCCGGTTCAGGTTGTTGAAGACCTGTTCGGTTGCATCGGCGCAACTTCTGGACGGACGAAAACCATAACTGTTAAGATCAGCTGTAGTTTCCGCTACCGGGTCAAGGGCCAGCAAATAAAGTGCCTGCATAGCTCTGTCCTGCATTGTGGGGATACCCAGCGGGCGGAGTTTGCCATTTGGCTTAGGGATGAATACTCGCCTGAGCGGGCGTGGTTTGTAGCCACTTCTTTTCAGATCGTGTATAGCGCTCCATTTTGCCGTTGGCGTACTCCATGTTTTCCCGTCGACACCCGGGGTTTTACGCCCGGTATTCTCAGTAACCCGTTTGACAGCTACTGCTTTTGCTGCAAACGAGCGGGTCAGCAAACGTTGCAGGGATTTCATCCTGCGCCATTGCTTTTCCCGTGTTGCCTTCACAATTCGCGTCTGGAGCCGTCGCACCGTTCTGTGCTGCTGCTTCCAATTAATAGAGTGCCAGCCGTCCTGGTGGGGGGCCGCAGACACCTTGATCAGCGTGCTCATCTTGCTTGCCTCCTGTTTTAGACTGCTTTCCAGCGTTTAATGTGATTAAAGACCAGATGGAAGTGGGCACACTTTCGTGTCAGGGCAAATTTTGAACCCTTGTACCATCCATTACAGATGATCATTCGCTTTCTCCATCCTCCTCTACCCGCACTTTCAACAACGTTCCTTACGGTTAGTCTGCCCATAGGCAAAAGTACGGGTTTACCTGTTTTCGCTTTAGATACAGACGGGGTTAGGTTTCAGCTCTCGACCAGAGGTTTGAATGTCCGGGTATCCATAGGACGCATTGGATAGCCAACCTCACACTTTTTAGTTCAGGTCTGTCAGCATCTTTGACCTGTTCAGGGTTATGATCTTTATCGCTGATTCACATGTGTTAACCATACCAGTCAGCCTTGCCCTCTGCCCGCATGATGCTTGCAGGCGATCGTCTCACCTCACGGTTCAACTTACCCTTACCAGGGGAGGTACGTTGTCATCAGAGCTTATGACCTCACCGTTGCCAGCAGCGCCATTCTGATTAGGCTACCGTTACCGGAATAACGGGATTTGTCATATTTTTTAAGCAAATCAATATCTAAAGCGACTTTACAGTCGCACGCGTCCATCCCATGACGCAACGACACGCTTGCAGCGGCCACAGGCCGCGCCGCACAGGGCCAACCGCGGGACGGTGGGGCCGCCGCCGCTTCAGAGGCGCCGAACCGTTCGCTGTCGCGCCCGGCCGGCGAGTTGTGCCCTGTTCATTCTTTCGGGTTGCTTTAGCCGCAGTCAGTCTTCCCGCCGCAACTGATAACAGCACAACGCCTCGCTTAAACGGCAAGGGGTAAATGAACTCCGCCAAAAACTTTTCCTCCCTCCGGTCAAAAAACTTTTTGTCTCCGCCCCTTGCCGCCGCTCCTCGCCGTGCTGGATCAGTTTTATTGCGACGGCGAATACTCACAGCGGCATCAGTTTTCAACCCACGGAGGATTTCAACATGGCTCAACAAAACGTCAAAGGCGCGACAACGAAGCCTACAGCAGCATCAGCACAGACCAACTGCGATCTGACCGTATCACAAGTGTATGACCTGTTTTGTTTCGTGAAGGCGGTTTGTGGCCGTTCGACTGGCACCAGTGAGCCTCCGGTTGTTCCGGCAGGGGCGGTGGAGGTTTACGCGGATTTTGGGGATTTCGACACCATTGCTGTCTGGGTCGTTAACGGCTGGCCGGTCGCGGCCAGTGATCAGATGACCTTGACCCATTGGAGCCTGAGTTTCAGGCGATAAAAAAGCAGCGTTTCCGCTGCTTTCTCACCGTCAGTCCTGACGCCCTCGGGACTGGCACAACAAGTGATAACTACGAGGAGACCACTATGTCTAACATCGAGTCTAAAGCAGTGGCCAAGGGAAATGCAACCCGCCCGGCCAAATCCACGACGAAGAAAAGCGTCGTCGCTGAAAATATCGAAGCGGCACTGGAAAAAGCCGTGCGCAAAACCGTCACGCTCGGCCAGTTGGAACTGGACGGCCTGAACGTGCGCAAGAAAAAAACCTCACAGGCATCGATCGAAGGGCTGGCCGCCAGTATCCGCGCGGTCGGGCTGTTGCAGAACCTGATCGTGTTCGAGATGGAGAACGGGCAGTTTGGCGTGGCCGCCGGTGAGCGGCGTACGCTGGCGTTGCGGTGGCTGATGGGACGTGAAGACGACGCCGACAAGACCACGCCGGACGGCATCGTCAATGCCGACTACTTGGTTGATGTTCTGATCGTCAGCAAGGAAATGGCGCGCATCATTTCCCTGACGGAAAACAGTCAGCGCGAGCAGATGCACCCGGCCGATCAGGTCTTCGCTTTTCGTGAAATGTCGGCAGAAGGGCGTACACCGGCGCAGATTGGCACCCTGCTGGGTTTCAGTACCAGGCACGTTCAAAAATGCCTGCGACTGGCGACGATGGCACCGGCACTGCTCGATGCGCTGGCCGAAGACGCGATCAGCCTTGACCAGTTACAAGCGCTGTCGGTGATCGATGACCACAGCCGCCAGTGTGACGTGTGGAATAACGCTTTCGGCTGGAAAAAAGAACCCCGCCATTTGCGAGACGCCGCATTGGAAGGGGAGGTGTCGGCCAAGAATAACAGTCAGTTGGCGTTTGTCGGGCGTGAAACCTATGAAGCGGCTGGCGGCAGTTTCCGCCTCGACCTCTTTACCGATGAAGGTTTTTTGAGCGAACCGGCGCTACTGGAGCGCCTCGCCCGTGAAAAGCTGCATGCATTGGCGCAGACGGTGGCGGCGGATGAGGGCTGGAGCTGGGCGGAAGGTCGGATTGCAACCCTCAAAACGTGGGGCGAGGATGCCGAGCTGTACCGCATCCATGCTGATCCGCTGCCGGATTTCACCGACGAGGAGCAGGCCGAGATCGCCCGGCTTGAGGCTCGGCTTGCCGAGCTGGATGCCAAGTTTGAGGCGGAGGACGCCAACACCGAGGCGCTGATGACCGAAAGTGATGAGGGGGAAGCCGAGATCGAACGGATCACCGAGCGGGCAACCGCCCGGGCATGGTCGCAAGCGGTGCGCTGCACCGGCGGGGTGGTGGTTTCTCTGTGTGACGGTGAGGTTGTTGTCCAGCGCGGGGTTTCCCTGCGAGCGAGTGGATCGGAAACCCCGCCGGAAGGCGACGACAACGGCGATGGTGCCGCGACCTCCCGGACAACTGCGCTGGAAACCAAAGAGAAGGGGTTGTCGGCGGTGTTGATCACCTGTTTGTCGGCTGAACGTACGCTGGCGGTGATGGGGGCTCTGGTACAGAACCCGACCGTGGCGCTGGCGCTGCACACGCATTCGATGGCGCTCAAGGTGTTTAGCTCCCGGTATGCCAGTTCGTTGTTGAAAACCGACCTGACCCCAAAGCGCTCAGAGCTGATCACCAAATCACCGGTCGCAGAAGGGAGCCGCGCCGACCGTCAACTCGGGAAGTTACACGCGCAGTGGGAAGCCAAACTGCCACAGGACTGGCAGAACGACTTTTCCTGGTTATTGACATGGGATCAGACCGAGGTGCTGGCGCTGCTGACCTATTGCGTCGGCTTGTCGCTGGACGGCGTTCAGTGTTGGGCAACGCAGGATGGCAAGGTCGGTGGCGAACTGACGCCGCTCGAGCACGCGCTGGATTTCAATCTGCGCGATTGGTGGCAACCGACCAAGGCCAATTACTTCGGACGTATCAGCAAGGAACAGATGAGCGATGCGTTGGTCGATGCCGGGAAGGTGGCACAGGCGGCCTCGGTGCTCAAGATGAAGAAGGGCGACGCCGCGCAACTGGCCGAGGACGAATTGGCCGGAATCGAATGGGTGCCAGAATGCCTGTTACCCGCACGCCACGAAGCTGATGCTGCTGACGATATTGCCCATCCTGATAACGTTGCGGCCTGACCGGAGGTGCCGCCCTTCGGGCGGCAATACCATCATGAAAAAATTGAACCTTGAGCAGTTGATGTGCATGAGTCCGCTCGATCTGGAACAGTACCGCGAGCAGGGCAGGGAGTATCGAGTGATGCTCAATTGTGCCGTACTGAGTCAGTTGACAGTGCCGGAAGGCTGGCGGGTCAACGCTGAAGAAGGCTGTGAATTTTGCGGGCGGGTGCCGGTCGTGTGTCGAATAAGCCC
>NZ_LXKR01000071.1:0-4850 GCF_001692375.1 Serratia sp. 14-2641
GCCGCGGACGGTGGCATATTGCGCCGCACCGCTCATCAACCGGTCAAACTCAGCACGCTGCTTGTCGTACTGTTCCCGATTAACGGTTTTTTGCGCTTCGAGCTCGGCGCTGCAACGCTGCAGACGTTCGGCCTCAGTTCGCTCGTCATGTACAAATGCGGACGCATTATTGTCCGGCGTTACTTTACCTTTAGGGATGGTATTGCATCCTCCAATGAAGAGTGGACCTAAAAAGATGGCTAGCCAAACACGACTGGTGAATTGTGATGCGTACATGTTTACTCCGGGAACTTCAATACAGTAACTGATGGTGCCATAACGGTCTTACCCTTAGACCACACACTCAGCGGTTCAAATTAGGACGAAAATAAAGTTTTAGTGATAGATAGAGGCCCAGTAACAATTTCCGACATTGATCGGCCTGAGTCATTGCTGGCGTGGATTACGGTAGGCTCACAGTCCGATTCCGTGTATCCCCCTTGTTATAATTGATACCTGCCACTTTATTGTCGTATTACGATCTTCATCACTCTTTGTTAAGCAAGATCACAACGGGGCAAAGGAGGTGCTACTTCCCTCAAATTTGCATCTACAAATCATTATGGCCAGGTAACACGTACGAGGGCTGTTGCGTTATACACGCCCGGCGTCGTGACGGTGCTTGACTGTAGGGTGGCGCCTATGTTTACGGCCAAAGGGATATTTCGCTGTACATTCACCGGCTGCGGGGTGAGCCCATCCCGACCACCGACATCCATATCGGCATACATACTCCCAGTTGGGTCAAGCAGCACTCGAGAACTGGCGAGTGTCCGATCACCGGCTAGGATGGTAAGGGTGGCTGCATCATCGCAAGTCACGTTACCGGTTATATTGTGCCTCAGGAACGTTGTACCGGCCGGGATCACGCCGAAATTGATCGACGGAGGCAAGGTCAGAATGCAAGAAGTGGGTGTATACAGATTCGCAATCGGCACGCAATCCCCGAGATAGGTTGAGTTGTTAGAGATGCTGGTTCTTTCGAATAGGCACATGCGGGTTGCACCCAAGTTGTGAGCGCTTTGGATGTCAGAGTTTGTCCATCGGAACGTCGTCAGGGAGTTGTTGTTTTGGTTTAGGAATGTGGCCCAGGGCATCGGCGCAGTGCTAGCGCCTTGTCGGTTAGCAGTCCAGACCCCCACGGACATGAGTGGTACTGTATCAGTGGCACGCGTGACAGCGGTGAAGACCCCCCACGTATGGTAGTTTAGACCTCCAGTAGCCGTATGGAACCCGATGAGGTTAGGTCCGCCGGGCGTCAGCCGCACCGTGTTCCCATTTTCGATAATAAACCCGGCGTGGGCAGCATGTGTGAAAAGACAAAACGCGATGACCGGAAGTAGTTTAGTACTTTTTTTCAATTTGGATAACTCCAAGAACCGAGTTAGAGGCAATCACATCGAACCAGGCACGACCTGCATCAAACGCTCTGCCCATAATGTCCACCGTGCCTCATACGCCCGCACCCTTGCCATGGCCGCTTGTTCAGACAGCCCCCTGGCAACGGCTTGCTCATAAAGCCGCGCGCGTCGGTCACGATGGTTCTCTAATGCCCTGGCCGAGACGGTGGCCCCCGCAGGGGTAAACCACAGGCCCAGCCAGTCAAAGCCTTTCTCCACCCGGCCCTGTTGGGTCTTGTCCGGATGGCGTTCAAAACCGCCCAATTCAAAGAAGGTGTTAAGGGCGCGTATACATTTCCGCAGTCGCCAGCGCGTCGGCGCCAGTATCAGAAAGTCGTCCATGTACCGGGCATAAAACACCTCCTCTTGCGAAGCAAAATACGCATCCACATGATGGAGCAGACTGGCTCCAATCAGGGGACTCAGCGCACACCCCCGGCAAATCCCGCTGGTCGGGGTGATAAATTCACCACCATGTTCCACACTGTAATGCAGGTACTGCCGAATGAGTTGCTGTAGAACCGGGCAGCTAACGTACCTTTCTATCTGACTCATCACCTGCGTCTTGCGGATATGCCGGTAATAGCCTCGAATATCGGTACGCAGGACATAAGGATATCGCCCACTGTACAACGCCTCGCTGACCGCGCGGAGCGACCCACGGCTGCCCCCCTGCCCTTTGAGGTGGTAGCACAACCGGTGCCGAGGTAACTGATCTGCCACCTGCAACGCAACCCATTTCAGCACCAGTGCATCCCGGGCACACCATTGGGCCTGTGCTTGATTGCCTCGCCCAACAACCTGCATCGGCAACAGCCGGTAACACCCGGCCATGACCTCGGCCAACAGCCTACCGCCCTCTATCGGCCAGTGATGGCGCAGATGCCAGATATCCGCGTTGGCCGGGGCCTGGCGGCGTTGTCGACACACCCACTGATACGCCTGCTGCCAGAGTTCCGTCTCCAATCCACTCAAGGGGCATCAATGCCAGGGAGATATTCAGTCATAGTCCAGTTGGAACGTCGTGGTTGCCGTGAACGCGCCGCGCGTGATGCTCTGGTTGGCCAACGCCCCCGGCTCCCCTTGCAGATACGCACTGACCGTAATGACGTTGGTCCCGTTATTCAGGGGCGTCTTATCACCCGCCACATTTAGCGGTAAAAAACGCCCTCCCGATGTCTCCAGTCCCACAGCAACACCGGCTGCCGTACTCCCCGCATCAAAAGCCAGCAACCCCGGCAACGCCGCATTCTCTGTCCCGGTAAAGGTCGCAGTGACATTATTCGCGACCGTCGTGTCACAGTTCACCAGGTGTATATTCACCGCTCTCCCCTGCGTGCGCTGGTGCATGTAAAAATAACGGTCCGGGGTCATTCCCAACGAAATGTCCTGGTTCTCGTCACCGGTCTGGATATCACACGCCTCAAACACCAGCGCCCCATGCAGCCGCATGTTGTCTGCCGCACCAGAGGTAGAGGTCAGGAGCATTCCGCCCAGCAACACCGACACCCAACGGCACTTTCCTCGTCCTGACATCATCGTCTCCTATTGATAATCCGCCAGCAGCGTCGCTGTCGCTTCAAATACCCCGTCCGTCAACGTCACCGCAGGGTCTTTTACCGGTACCGCCTCCAGTATTGGTGGCGCCCCTGCGTTAATGGGCATACGGGTATTCATGGTAAACGGCACGCCATTATGCAGCAGCCGGATCCCCAGACCATTCTTGTCCGTCTGCACTGCGGCCGAATCAAACGCCGTTTCGGTGCCATTGAACGACAATCCCAGAGACCAGGCAGGGGCCCCCGGCGCACAGGTAATGGTGTAGGCCACTCCCTGTTTGTAGTTCACCCCGTTAACCTTGCCAACACCCACCTTGCTGCCAAAATCAACATCAATCAGGTTGCCGTTGTTGATTTCACACGGTGGGGGCTCCTGCAACGTTCCCGAGAACTGAACATCAACCGCCAGTGCCGGACTGCTGCTGACAACGAGAACCATCATCACCATCACCGGTATAGAGATACGCGACATCACCACCACCTCATCATTCACTGCCAGTCCAGTAACACGGTTGACGCAGCCGAAAATACCCCGCTGGTCAACGTAGACCCTGGGTTTTTCACGAGCACGGCTTCAATTGCCGGAAAGGTCGGGTAGGTAAAATTCAACCAGGTATTCACGTCCACCGGCGTCCCCGTACCGGTACCGCTGTACAGTTTGATCCCCAGGTCAGTCTTGTCGGTATTGACCACCGCGGCATCAAACGGAGCTCCTGTTCCTACAAACTGTAATCGCATGGTGTTCAAGGGCGGTGCAGTACACACGATATTCAATGGCACCGCCATTCGGTAGTTGACCCCGTCAACCCGGGTCGTTAACACCGTA
Organism: Serratia sp. 14-2641; assembly: GCF_001692375.1. Lineage (NCBI taxonomy): Bacteria > Pseudomonadati > Pseudomonadota > Gammaproteobacteria > Enterobacterales > Yersiniaceae > Serratia > Serratia sp. 14-2641. The sequence continues at coordinate 3,825 of NZ_LXKR01000071.1, forward strand.
GAACCAAAGTTGACATCCACATCCGTCCCGCCATTGATGGTGCAGGGGGGCGGATCAATCAACGTGCCACGAAAATTGACATCCACTGCGTTCGCCCCCGCACTCAGCAACATCCCTGTCAGCACGACACTGCTTATGACCTTTATTCTTAACATGGCGATTCTCCTGCTCATTGATATTCCACCAACAACGTGGCAGCGCCAGTGAAGGCCCCGCCCGTCAGGGTAGACCCTGCCTGTTTTACCGGTACGGCACTGATGACCGGCATGTTTGGATAGGTAAAGTTCAGCCAGCTCTTGGGCGCCACCTGGGCACCACCGCCATCCACCAATCGGATCCCCAGAATGGGATTGCTGGTCGCCAGGACCCCGGTATCAAACCCGGCCCCCATGCCATCAAACTGCAACTTCAAGGCATTGTTGGGCAGCCCGGGACACACCAGGTTATACGGCACCGGGCGGCGATAGTTATTGCCATCAACCTGGGTGGTGATCACATCATTACCAAAATCCACCGTGACATCGTTACCGTTGTTGAAAACGCAGGGTAGCGCCGCCACCACCGTCACGGTAATCGCCACGTTCTGCTGGGCAGTCCCCGCCACCACACTGCCGCTCGCCATACTCAGCATCAGCGGCAAAAACGGGAGTACTCGACGAGACTTTCCTCTCGTTAGGTTCATTGTCCGTTCCTCAGTCATAGCTCAGCCGAAAATCGACATTTGCCCAGTAGGCACCCGGTTGCAACGGCGCCAGGGTGCGCACCGGTGCCACATAATAGGTCAGGGTATCCTGACCCGGGGTCACCAGTACCGGCATGTCCCGGTTGCCGAGTCGTACCGGGCGCATGTCGCTGTCACTCAGTAAAATGCCCAGTCCCGAGACACCGTTCGCCCGGATCAGGCGCGGGTCGTGACTGTCCTGTGGCGCCAGGAACGACAAGGTGACGGCCGGTTGGCTTGAGCTCCAGCGCATATTGCCAGAGTTATTGTCCAGGCTGTTCGAGGAGAGGCGCATGCAGTCCCTC
>NZ_LXKR01000072.1:0-104 GCF_001692375.1 Serratia sp. 14-2641
TTTTCTTTCTCGCTTCTTTTTCCCTCTCTTCTCCTTTTCTCTTTTTTTTCCTTTTCTTCCTCCCTTCTTTTTTTTTTCTTCTCTCTCGTGTTTTTTTTTTTTTT
>NZ_LXKR01000072.1:150-4609 GCF_001692375.1 Serratia sp. 14-2641
GAGATGTGTATAAGAGACAGTTTTTATAGTTACTGTTTAGCATTGAGTGTTCAATAGCATCAGCAGTAGTATCTGCCTCCAACATTTTAATGTTATCATTAAGAATGATCAAACCACCAATAGATTTTTCCAAATTCAGACGCAGCTTAGTAGATGCGATTTGCTTTTCTGCACTCCTGATTAGTTGTTTGATATTTCTATATGCTACATCCATGAGTTCACGCCTAAATTTGTAAGCATTAGGATGCTTACTAATCAGTTCTTCCATATGTACTCTCTACCCCAAAAATTCCTTTGCAACCACTCGTCTGTCTCGAGTATTTTATTAAGTTTATTTTCAATATTAGGTGTTGGATCTGTATCAATGCTCTTTAGCTCTATTATAAAACGACTATTATCAAGTAAATAATCAGCCCTCTGATATTGCCCTCCATTCGGATTTAAAAACTCATCAACATAGTCATCCAAGTTTCTCGCTGTGCGATCTTGCTCCATAAATTTTTTAAATATCGATTCTAAGTTTGTCATCAGTGTTTACCTTATCATCAACTACTTCATAATTAATTAACATCACTAAGGATTAGTATAACTTGGCCGACACATTCGAATGATTGAGCTTCGTTACTAGAAACAGTTAGCTGCGGGTAATTTTTATTATCACTCAGCAAACTGTATCCTTGGGCCGTTACTTGCACTCGTTTTAACAAGTAATTTTCGCCCTTCTTCAGTACAACAAGCTGGTTTTCCTTTAGCTGTTTTATACTGGTGTCTACGATTAGCACAGCACCAATCCCAAAAGTAGGTTCCATCACATCAGTAGTTACCCTTAAAGCTACAAGATGGCTTGTATCGTCTTTTTCTTTCAAAAGGTACGTATCCAATAAAAGGTAATTCGGTTGTTCTAAAAAAGGAACTTTTGTTACACGCGAAAATTCATTGGCCTCATTATTAACTACTTCAGGTACAGGATCCCCAACGCCAGTAGCCAACCATTCAATCGATACGTCCAACGCTTTAGCCAGCAGCACTAAATTTTCTAATGTTGGACTACTAGCCTCTGAAAGATAGTTGTGTAACGTTGAATAGCTTATACCTACTTTAGTTGCGAACGCCCTTCCCAGCCCGTCAGGCAACATACTCCTAAGACGCTTAGTAAACTGTTTTTGTTGTTCTGAAGGTTCTTTATGTTTTTTTGACTTCATTGGAGCTGTTCCTAATTCATAAACATAAATCGCAAAAAAGGCATAAATCAACCTATAAATTCCTTTTTATGGATTGACTAGTTCCTTATAACGATCAATAATGTTCCTAAGATGAGTAATGAGAGTTCATAATGAGTGATGTTAATTCGAAAGGATCGCAGAAAAAGGGACAACTTTCCAGTACTGAAAAAAACTGGCATAGGGCTGACATTATCGCCGCCATAAGGAAGCAAGGAACAACACTTTCAGAGTTATCAAGACAAGCAGGGCTACACCAAAGGACTTTATATAATGTTCTTGAACGGCCCTGGTCTAAAGCAGAAAAAATAGTCAGTGATTGTATAGGTGTACCAGTAGAAGAAATTTGGCCTGAGAGATACAAAAGTCAACTTATGAAGGAGAAGTAGCCAATGGTTGGATTAATAGTAATTATTGTATGTATTGCCTTATCTATTTTTTTCTATAAAAAAATGGTAAAAATATTGCGTACAAAAGGACGGGGAAAATTAAGTACTTTATTTATTGCTTTATCATCTAGTAGTTTAGTCTTTATAGTTTCCATGATGATTGGGATAAGCAACTTTTTTCCTGAAGCTCAAAGCAGTAAAAGTAATGAAGGTGGGCATATTGTAAATAATACTACTGCTATTGAATCTTCATTAGAGATACGCATACAGGAAGAGATTAATTCCTTACCTGAAGGTAGTGCAAAACGCGGTTCTGCTATTTCCGTTTATAAGGAATATGGCGTAAGCAACAAAGATCTCTCTGAAGCACTAAAAAAAGCTGATTGTTACAATGCAATTATTACAAAAATGAAAATACATCAATCAGCATACTCATATGAAACAAAGAGCTGGCAGTCATTTAAAGATTTCGAACGTGATGTTGGCGGCGATGCTTACTTAAAAGCAGAAATGGACTATAGAAAGAGATACAACGAGGAATTTGGTAGGAATCAGAAAAAATTGAGCAATGAATTAGCATTATGTACTTATAACGTTGCACAATCTTTACCTGAGCATTTGCCAAGACCAAAACCAGAAGAGTATTAATTATGAAGAAAATAATATTATCCGTACTTTTAGCTTTTACAATGCTGATAGGAAATGCTATGGCTTCAGGACTCAAAGAATACAAAGTTGAATATGTTGTAGCAGGCAGTGGTATTATTTACGCTGAAAACATATACGCATACTCTGCTATTGAGGCATGGAACAAATTGAAACAAAAAGAAAAGATTAATGGTAAAGAAGCAATTCAAAGATCTGTAAGAGAAACATCCGGAAATTAACATAGGAAAGGATATGAAAAAAGTCTTTATTCTAATATTCGGTGCTGTAATCACAATGTCAAGCTACGCAAGCAATGAGTATTACTGCAAAACAGCAATCAAAACTGATAGAACAATTAAATCAGTGGCAAAAGATAGAGCATGGCTTGGTATAATAAAAGTTACCGATTATGGCAATGGATTTACTGTACATTTTGACGGTCATTATAATATGCAAGATTTTGATAGTGGCAAGATTAGCCCAGTAGGACAGAAAGGCCATATGAATATAAAAACTGAAAGTGACAGTAGCATTACTGAGTATTTTAAATATGATAGTACCTATAGGCTATTCAATTATGTTAATAATAAAAAACGCTTTGACCTGAATTTGTACGCCTGTGAGAGCAAAGATGGAACTTTAATTAAAAAACTTTGATAAACGTGAAGATGAAAGAAAAATATAGATTATAGACAAAATAGAAATTGATAATATAGGACAAGCCATGAAACAACGCATGATAGCTAAAAAACTAATTATGACTGCATTGCTACTATCATTAGGTACTAATGTCTATTCAAAAGATTTAAGACAAGACATTGATGATAAATTAGTTAAATGTAAGACATCAGCGGTTTCAACAATGGAAACTACTGATTGCTATGTCTCGGCTACTGACTCATGGGAGGCAGAGTTAAATAAGCAATATAAACTACTTCTTCAAGATCAGCCAAAAGAAATTCAAGCCAGCTTACGCAATGCACAACGAGCATGGGTAAAATATAAAGAATCGTACATTAATGCTATGAGAGACTTCTATAGCCAAGAACGCGGTTCAATCTGGGGTATAGTTATGTCAGAATCCAAAATGAATGTGACTCGCGACAAAGCTATTGATTTGTACAGATTAAGAAATAGTACAAACATGTCTGGCGAAGAAGAGTAATAATTAGCATATCAACACCACGGAAATGTAGTTATAAAAATCATAATGTTGTACTTTAATGCAGAGAGTTTTTTTAGTCTCTGCATTTTTTACAGATATCGAACGGATTAAATTCATTAAAATCAATGTGTTGCTATGTTATCAATTAAACTAATTTCAATTCCAGCACCGCTTTATAGTACTAATTGATACTGAAAGCTGTTTTGCCACGTTTGATTGTGAAATACCCTCAGCTTTAAGCCTTTGTACTTCATCATGAGAGGTTGCCTTTGGTCTACCACCTACACGGCCTTCAGAGCGAGATTTTGCCAAACCTTCTCGCGTACGCTCAATGATGCGATTGCGTTCGAAATCAGCCACCGCCGCTAAAACCTTAAGCTGGAACTCACCAGCAGCAGAAGTGAGATCCACCCCATCGAGATCTAATGAACGTACCGAAATTTTCTTGCCTTGGAGCATTTTGATTGTGCTCACGATATCAATCATATCTCTACCAAGGCGGTCAAGCTTGAGCACGACTAATTGATCGCCCTTCTCAAGCTTGTTGTTTACCAAATTTGAAAACTCAGGGCGTTCCATCGCAGGAACTCCGCCGCTGATTGTCTCAGTAACAACACGGTGTGGCTCGATGATGATCCCCTTCTGTTGTATAGCCAAGATCTGGTTATCGGTTGATTGTTCAGAAGTGGAAACACGACAGTATGAAAAGATCCGGCACATGCTACGCCCTAAGGTATCAAAAAGGTAGGTTCATTATAACATTGGTATCAAAACTGTAAACCCCTACTTTTTGATACCACGTTTAAGCTGTTGCATCCGTGGTGTCATAAACGGTCGTTTTTGAATGCAGTCACTATACTAATTGCGTTAAGGTAGGAGTTGAACATATGGATTCTGATCAATAGAATACCAACCTGAAATAACTGCACCTTAACCAGTCAAAAAGTCAACTTTTTTATGGTGCAGCTCTTAAATATTGGATTCTTCAGGCATCAAGGCTAATTAATCACCACTCTAACTGTCTCTTATACACATCT
>NZ_LXKR01000072.1:4655-4807 GCF_001692375.1 Serratia sp. 14-2641
GAAAAAAAAAAAACAAAAAAAACAAAAAAAAAAACATGCTTCAACTAACTCCAGCGGTCTATAACGAACGAATCATATAACATTTCAAAGTAATAATAATATAACAACACTAGTGCATAAATACAACATATAGAAATATGAAGACACATACC
>NZ_LXKR01000073.1:0-4734 GCF_001692375.1 Serratia sp. 14-2641
CGCCTGAAGGTATTTTACCGCCCCTCAACGTTGCCAGGGCTGTCACTGGAAACCATGGATAAGGTGAGTTGGCAACGGCAAGGGGAAAAATTGCTCGCTAAAAATCCCACGCCATACCATATCAGCTATGCCTCCGTGCAGTTATCTGGCTATGGCATCGCCTCGGTAGCTGGCACTGATGGCGGCATGATCGCGCCCTTCTCTGAACAAACCTTTCAACTAAAACGCGATAACAAGGCTGTTGCGGCGCCACCAAATAGCGTAATCACCAAGGCGATTAATGACTATGGGGCATTTATTGAAAAAATATACCCGTTAGGCCGCTGACATAACCCTTTTTCAGTAGTATTGGCTTATCTGAGTCATCAAGGATGCTATGACTAGGTGTAAACCGACAATAAAAACCGTGCTGACGTGGTTTCTTTCATGTGCCATGGTTTCGGCCACTTCCAGCTATGCGGCAGACACGCCGGAAGAAGTGACATTCGACCCCAGTTTTTTCCCTGGCGGTAAGGTCGGAACATTCGATCCGGCCCAATTCAGCCGCAGTAACGTCGTTGTTCCTGGTATCTACACCGTGGCGATCGAGCTTAACGGCCAACGGATCGGCAATGAAAAAATCCAGTTTAAGGCCCAGCCGGGCAATAATCTGCAAACCCTTCCCTGCTATCCAGGCAGTTTCTTCTCGTTGCTCAATTTGAGCGCAGAGAAACTGTTGACTCAGACCCCTGCCGTGCAATTGGCGCCATTAGTGCAAGAGGGCTATTGCGGTTCATTCAGTGACCTCCTACCCGGGGCCACCGTCAGCTTTGATGTCGGAGAGCAAAAGCTGACGTTGACGATACCGCAGTTGCTGCTCAACAGGACACCGCGTGGCTATGTCAATCCCGAGCTGTGGGAGGATGGCTTAACCGCCTTGATAGTGAACTACAACGCCAACGTTTATCAGTCAAGACAGCGGGAAAACAGCAACACCTACGGCTATCTAGGGCTGCGTAACGGTCTGAATTTCGGCCCTTGGCGCGTGCGAAATAACGGCAGCATCAATTGGTCCTCGGGAGAGAGTGGCGGGGATTACAAAAGCACATCTTCCTATATCAGCCGCGATGTTACCGCGCTGCAATCTCAATTGATCCTGGGTGACGCCTTTACCAGTGGCGAACTGTTTGACGGCGTACGTTTCCGCGGGGCCAGACTTTATTCTGATGACCGCATGCTACCTGACGCCCTACGTGGCTACGCCCCCGTAGTACGTGGCATAGCCAATACCAATGCCAGAGTGATCATTACTCAGAATGGTTACACGCTCTATACCACTACGGTATCTCCGGGGCCTTTCGAGATCAACGATCTCTACCCCACCAGCTATGGAGGGGAATTGACCGTACAAGTAGAAGAGGCCAATGGCCAAGTCAGAACCTTCACGGTTCCTTATGCTTCAGTGACTCAAATGTTGCGGCCAGGGATAAGCCGCTACGAAGTGGCTGCAGGTAAAGTGAATAGTGATGGGTTGGCAAACAAGCCTGAATTTGGCAGCCTGACCTACCAGTTGGGCCTGAGTAATTTCATTACCGGCTACACCGGCGCCACCGCCAGCAAAGGATACTTTTCGGCCTTATTGGGTGGCGCTATGAACACGTTTATCGGCGCCTTCTCTTTGGATGTCACCCAAGCAAAAACCCGGTTGCCCGGCCAGCCCCCGCGTTCAGGGCAAAGCTATCGTATCGGCTTCAGCCAGATGTATCCAGAAACACAAACCAGCTTCTCAGTGGCCGCTTATCGTTACTCAACCGACGGTTTCCTGAGCTTAAATGACGCTGTGCAGCTGCGCGATCTGGCCCTACGTAATGGAAATATCGATGCCTATGGCCGTCAACGCAGCCTGTTTACGCTTTCGGTCAACCAGCAGTTGGGAGAAGGCTGGGGAAGCCTGTATGCCACCGGCAATCATACCTCTTACTGGAACCAGAGCAGTTCGCAACAGAGCCTGCAGATAGGCTATAGCAACTTCTGGCGCAATCTCAGCTATACCCTCTCGGTCAATCGAACGCTAAGCGGGCAACTCACAGGAAATACAGAAGAGATAATGGCGAATCGGCGGGAAACCCAATACGCGTTGACGCTCTCGTTACCGCTAGGCTCGAACCTCCATGCGCCAACGCTTAATGTTACCGGCACTACCGACAACAAGGGGAGCACGGGCCTGATTGGCCTGTCGGGCAATGCGGGTGAACAGAATCAGTTTAACTATGTCGTCAGCACCAGCCGTAATACTGAAGGCAATAGCAACTTTTTCAACGGTGGCGTTGGCTACCGCTCATCCCTTGCCCATATGGGCGCAAACTATAGCTATGGGCAGGGAAACCGGCAGGTTTCAGCAAGCATGGATGGTGCTCTGGTGGCCCACCGTGGCGGTATCACTTTAGGGCAATCACTTGGCGAAACAGGCGGTCTGGTACGGGCACCCGGTGCTGAAGGCGCTCTCGTCACCGGCGCTCCCGGCGTTCAGATCGACCGTTTTGGCTATGCCATCGTCCCTTACCTGCGGCCCTACTATCTTAATCAGGTCGATATCGATCCCAAGGGCAGTTCACAGGACGTAGAGTTACTGTCTACCCGCAATACCACCGCCCCCCGCGCTGGTGCATTGGTCCTGCTTGATTATGAAACCAAACGCGGCAAGGTGACCTACATCAGAGCCAAGCGACCGGACGGTAGCCCACTGCCCTTCGCCGCCAACGTCTATGATGCGCGAAACAACGCCGTAGGGGTTGTCGGCCAAGCCAGCCTGGTGGTGGCACGCGATCTCGACCTGAAAGGTATGTTGCAGGTGAGATGGGGGGATAGTCAGGCAGAGCATTGCAGCATCCATTATTCGCTGCAGCCAGGCACCGCTGAAGAGAGCAGGCAGTTGATTCAAGGCGTCTGCCAATGACGAAGTGCCCACACGAAATGAGAAACAACATGAAAAGAATATTCGCCTCAGCAACGGCGATATCACTGATGCTCTGCGGCGGCCTGTATGCGCAGAATGCGCTCGCAGCAAGTGCGGGTTGTGATTGGGATAGCTCCTCCGCAGTCAAAGCTCCGCTTGATACCCGGTTGACCATCGGCGGCTCTGTTACCGTGGGAGAGGATCTTCCCATCGGCAGTGTGATCTATTCCCAACGTATCCAGACCAATGGCAACGGCGCCAGTCTGCTGTGTCGCGCGGGGGTTTATGATCTGGTTAACACCGTAATCACTGCCCCCCATGGCCAATCCAGTTACCGTGACGCGACGTTTCCCACGGTGTTCAATACCAATATTTCTGGCATCGGGGTAGCCCTGTGGCAAGGTACCCCCGATGGTAACAGCGGCTCCCATCTTCAGCTCCCAGGTAGGCTTACTGCCTTCTTTTCACCCAGCAGCGACAGCGTTTTCAACTTTACCGGTCAGGATGATGCCGCAGTCAGTTTTAATATTGCAATAATTAAAATAGCCGCCAACATCGGCAGCGGAACGATTAGCAGCAGCGATCTCCCCAGGTTCAAAACCTCATTCGATGGCAATGGTGAAAGTTTTGTCTATCAACAAGCAAGGATAGTGGGCAACCTGACGGCGATCCCAGCGACCTGCAATGTTGGCAACAATTATTACCTGCCGCTCGGGGAACACTATCCCGATGAGTTCAACGGTATCGGTAGCACGGCAGGCAGCGCCGAGACCCAGATTGTGCTGTCGGGTTGCCCCGCCTTCTATGGTTCAACCTCTTACGGCGTGTTCAAGCCCAACGTTATCAGCCTCAAGCTGACACCGCGCAACGGATTTATTGATGCCGAACGCGGGATCTCGAAACTGAATACCACCGCCGGTGACGCAGCCTCAGGGGTAGGTGTCCAACTGAGCTTCCGGCAGGAAAACGGCAACTACCAATGGGCCAAATTCAACCAGAGCATCAATCTGGCAAATTACATCACCTTCCTTGAGGACCGAGGCAGCGATTACAGCCTGGGCGTCAAGGCGACTTATGTTCAAACCTCAACCCCTATCCGGGCGGGCAGGGCTGATGCCCAAATAGAGTTTATGATCACCTATCAATGATCGGGAGCGGTGAATGAAGATAAGGAATACGCAGAGAATACTGTCTCTGCTGGTGTTGATTTGCTGCGGTAACAGCGTTGAGGCCGCCTCTACTGGCATACTGAACGTCACTGGCTCCATTAAGCTCGCGACCTGTTATTTTGACAGCGTCGAGGGGCAACAACATAAGGACTACGACTGGATGATGCCGCAGGTCTCAGTGGGGAGCCTACGCGCAGCCGGTATGACTCATGGCCGTTCGCTAGGCAGTATCCATATCGGTGGGGTACATTGTACCAATGGTTACACACCCTATATTACGCTGGGAAATGGGCCGTCGGTCAGTCCGGATACCGGCAACCTGGTCAATACGCTGAACGGCGAGGCCGAAAACGTCGAAATCAGGCTTCTGATGAATGACAAGCCGCTGGATTTACGCACTGGCCCACGCGTTGGCTGTGCCGTTATTGTCGATAACCGGAGCCAGTGTGATATCGGCTATGAGTATTATGCAACCGGGCGCGCAACCCCCGGAAAAGTGAAGAGTGCGGTACTGTTTAATATCAGCTATGACTGATTTCTTCAGTGCACCAAGCAAATTGATGCCTGCGAATGTCAGGTAGCAGGCATCACCTCGTCTACGGCATATTTCGTCCAGAGTAAATCTCCTGC
>NZ_LXKR01000074.1:0-4723 GCF_001692375.1 Serratia sp. 14-2641
GAGGGACTGCATGCGCCTCTCCTCGAACAGCCTGGACAATAACTCTGGCAATATGCGCTGGAGCTCAAGCCAACCGGCCGTCACCTTGTCGTTCCTGGCATCACAGGACAGTCACGACCCGCGCTTGATCCGGGCGAACGGTGTCTCGGGGCTGGGCATTTTACTGAGTGACAGCGACATGCGGCCGGTACGACTGGGCAGCCGGGACATCCCGGTACTGGTGACCCCAGGTCAGGATACCCTGACCTATTATGTTGCACCGGTGCGCACCCTGGCACCGTTGCAACCGGGTGCCTACTGGGCGAATGTCGATTTTCGGCTGAGCTATGACTGAGGAACGGACAATGAACCTAACGAGAGGAAAGTCTCGTCGAGTACTCCCGTTTTTGCCGCTGATGCTGAGTATGGCGAGCGGCAGTGTGGTGGCGGGGACTGCCCAGCAGAACGTGGCGATTACCGTGACGGTGGTGGCGGCGCTACCCTGCGTTTTCAACAACGGCAACGATGTAACGGTGGACTTTGGTAATGATGTGATCACCACCCAGGTTGACGGCAATAACTATCGCCGCCCGGTGCCTTATAACCTGGTGTGTACCGGGCTGCCCAATAATGCCTTGAAGTTGCAGTTTGATGGCATGGGGGCCGGGTTCGATACCGGGGTCCTGGCGACCAGCAATCCCATTCTGGGGGTCCGATTGGTGGATGGCAGTGGTGCCCAGGTTGCACCCAAGAGCTGGTTGAATTTTACCTATCCAAACATGCCGGTCATCAGTGCCGTACCGGTAAAACAGGCAGGGTCTACCCTGACGGGCGGGGCCTTCACTGGCGCTGCAACGTTGTTGGTGGAATATCAATGAGCAGGAGAATCGCCATGTTAAGAATAAAGGTCATAAGCTGTGTCGTGCTGACAGGGATGTTGCTGAGTGTGGGGGCGAACGCAGTAGATGTCAATTTTCGTGGCACGTTGATTGATCCGCCCCCCTGCACCATCAATGGCGGGACGGATGTGGATGTCAACTTTGGTTCTACGGTGTTAACGACCCGGGTTGACGGGGTCAACTACCGAATGGCGGTGCCATTGAATATCGTGTGTACTGCACCGCCCTTGAACACCATGCGATTACAGTTTGTAGGAACAGGGGCTCCGTTTGATGCCTCGGTGGTCAATACCGACAAGACTGATCTGGGGATCAAACTGTACAGCGGTACCGGTACGGGGACGCCGGTGGACGTGAATTCTTGGTTGAATTTTACTTACCCGACCTTTCCGGCAATTGAAGCCGTGCTGGTGAAAAACCCAGGGTCTACGTTGACCAGCGGGGTATTTTCGGCTGCGTCAACCGTGTTACTGGACTGGCAGTGAATGATGAGGTGGTGGTGATGTCGTGTATCTCTATACCGGTGATGGTGATGATGGTTCTCGTTGTCAGCAGCAGTCCGGCACGGGCGGTTGATGTTCAGTTCTCGGGAACGTTGCAGGAGCCCCCACCGTGTGAAATCAACAACGGCAACCTGATTGATGTTGATTTTGGCAGCAAGGTGGGTATTGGCCAGGTTAACGGGGTGAACTACAAACAGGGAGTGGCCTACACCATTACCTGTGCGCCGGGGGCCCCTGCCTGGTCTCTGGGATTGTCGTTCAATGGCACCGAAACGGCGTTTGATTCGGCCGCAGTGCAGACGGACAAGAATGGTCTGGGGATCCGGCTGCTACAAAATGGCGCGCCGTTTACCATGAATACCCGTATGCCTATTAACGCAGGGGCGCCACCAATACTGGAGGCGGTACCGGTAAAAGATCCGGCGGTGACCTTGACGGACGGGGCATTTGAAGCGACAGCGACGCTGCTGGCGGATTATCAATAGGAGACGATGATGTCAGGACGAGGAAAGTGCCGTTGGGTGTCGGTGTTACTGGGCGGAATGCTCCTGACCTCTACCGCCGGGGCGGCAGACAACATGCGGCTGCATGGGGCGCTGGTGTTTGAGGCGTGTGATATCCAGACCGGTGACGAGAACCAGGACATTTCGTTGGGAATGACCCCGGACCATTATTTTTACCTGCACCAGCGCACGCAGGGGAGAGCGGTGAATATACACCTGGTGAACTGTGACACGACGGTCGCGAATAATGTCACTGCGACCTTTACCGGGACCGAGAATGCGGGGTTGCCGGGGTTGCTGGCTTTTGATGCGGGGAGTACGGCGGCCGGGGTGGCGGTAGGGCTGGAGACGCAGGGGGGGCGATTTTTACCGCTGAACGTGGCGGGTGACAAGACGCCCCTGAATAGCGGGACCAACGTCATTACGGTCAGTGCGTATCTGCAAGGAGAGCCGGGGGCGTTGGCCAACCAGAGCATCACGCGTGGCGCGTTCACGGCAACCACGACGTTCCAACTGGACTATGACTGAATCTTGCCCTGGAACTGATGGCCTTTGAGTGGGCTGGAGACGGAACTCTGGCAGCAGGCGTATCAGTGGGTATGCCGACAGCGCCGCCAGGCCCCGGCCAACGCAGATATCTGGCATCTGCGCCATCACTGGCCGACAGAGGGCGGTCGGCTGTGGGCCGAGGTCATGGCTGGGCGTTACCGATTGTTGCCGATGCAGGTCGTTGGGCGAGGCAGCCAAGCACAGGCTCAGTGGGGTGCCCAGGATGCGTTGGTGCTGAAATGGGTTGCGTTGCAGGTGGCAGATCAGTTACCTCGGCACCGGTTGTGCTACCACCTCAAAGGGCAGGGGGGCAGCCGTGGGTCGCTCCGCGCGGTCAGCGAGGCGTTGTACAGTGGGCGATATCCTTATGTCCTGCGGACCGATATTCGGGGTTATTACCGGCATATCCGCAAGGCGCAGGTGATGAGTCAGATAGAAAGGTACGTTAGCAGCCCGGTTCTACAGCAGCTCATTCGGCAGTACCTGCATTACAGTGTGGAACATGGTGGTGAGTTTATCACCCCGACCAGCGGCATTTGCCGGGGGTGTGCGCTGAGTCCCCTGATTGGAGCCAGTCTGCTCCATCATGTGGATGCGTATTTTGCTTCGCAAGAGGAGGTGTTTTATGCCCGGTACATGGACGACTTTCTGGTACTGGCGCCGACGCGCTGGCGATTGCGGAAATGTATACGCGCCCTTAACACCTTCTTTGAACTGGGTGGTTTCGAACGCCATCCGGACAAGACCCAACAGGGCCGGGTGGAGAAAGGCTTTGACTGGCTGGGCCTGTGGTTTACCCCTGCGGGGGCCACCGTTTCGGCCAGGGCATTAGAGAACCATCGTGACCGACGCGCGCGGCTTTATGAGCAAGCCGTTGCCAGGGGGCTGTCTGAACAAGCCGCCATGGCAAGGGTGCGGGCGTATGAGGCACGGTGGACATTATGGGCAGAGCGTTTGATGCAGGTGGTGCCTGGGTCGATGTGATTGCCTGATTAACTTTCATCCGGAAATTAATCCAAATGAAAAAACTGAAACACACTCTGCTAACACTTGGCCTCGTCATCGTCCCGATATCAACGCAAGCCATCATCACTTATGATGTAACAGACACTCAAATCTATCTCCATCCATCTTCTGACCGTGTCACCTCTTCTCCAGGCAGCGGGTTTAACGGGATCTCCTGGAACGCAGCGCCGATCGACCAGTCCGGACAATACCTGTTCTCGACCTGGCTCTCGGTAGCCCAATACCGCAGAAATACTGGCGAGAGTAACGTCGTAAGCGTTGACACCATCTTGTTGCGCAACACCCTCCCCAACCCATATACTTTTCCACAAGCCCAACGTGACGCCATGCAGCGGTATCCGAATGATGTGCGAATCTGTCTCATGGGATATGGTGGCGGCGGGCAAGGGTGGCTCGCCTCATGTGTACTATACCCCCGTGTATCGACGACAACGTGCGCCCTCGCCGGAGCCAACAGCATCGACTTCGGGACCCTACCCGCTGGCCAGGTCTCTGATAATGGGAACATATGGACGGTCTCTTGCACGAACCCAACAACGGTTACCGTTACAGTCACCAACCTGGCGGCCACCTCGTCGACTGTCGAATTAGATGCGGCAAAGGGAGTCACCGCAGGCATGTCCATTGCCAATGCTGATGGCCTAACCGGCATAACCTTTACGACTGGCACCGGAACCACCCATCCTTTTGCCATCATGGCCCACCTGGTTACCCAGCCTACTACCCCGGGTGGGGCCTATACTGGTAACGCGATAATCGTGGCAACATGGGCGTAAAACTCTGCTGTGTGTTGGTCTCTCATAAGCAATCAACCCTTTGTGAGAGGACAACAACCCTGTCCAGGTTTTACGTACCACACTCTCGCGAGGGGCTATCTGGGAATCTTGGTCGTCTCATCTAGGTGAGTTGGCAACTACCGGGATGATGCCTAGTCTCCCACCCAATCACCTCTAGCCAGTGACCTAACAACTTACCATAGGATTTGGATGCCATGTATTTATATGTCCGACCGACAGCGTACCTTACTTTATTAGTGGTGTCCCTAACCGTTGCTGGCTGCAGTACACCCCCGAAAGGAACAACGTCGTCTAACAGCCGTAGCTTTGCCGCCACACCTGAAGTACGCACTGAAGCTGAACGTCTACAGCGCTGCAGCGCCGAGCTGGAAGCGCAAAAAACCGTTAATCGGGAACAGTACGACAAGCAGCGTGCTGAGTTTGACCGGTTGATGAGCGGTGCGGCGCAATATGCCACCGTCCGCGGC
>NZ_LXKR01000075.1:0-3004 GCF_001692375.1 Serratia sp. 14-2641
CTCTAAAACACCTTTGGTGTTGTAAGGTTAAGCCTCACGGATCATTAGTACTGGTTAGCTCAATGCATCGCTGCACTTACACACCCAGCCTATCAACGTCTTAGTCTTAAACGTTCCTTCAGGGACCTTAAAGGCCCAGGGAAGACTCATCTCGAGGCAAGTTTCGCGCTTAGATGCTTTCAGCGCTTATCTTTTCCGCACTTAGCTACCGGGCAGTGCCATTGGCATGACAACCCGAACACCAGTGGTGCGTTCACTCCGGTCCTCTCGTACTAGGAGCAACCCCTCTCAATCTTCCAACGCCCACGGCAGATAGGGACCGAACTGTCTCACGACGTTCTAAACCCAGCTCGCGTACCACTTTAAATGGCGAACAGCCATACCCTTGGGACCTACTTCAGCCCCAGGATGTGATGAGCCGACATCGAGGTGCCAAACACCGCCGTCGATATGAACTCTTGGGCGGTATCAGCCTGTTATCCCCGGAGTACCTTTTATCCGTTGAGCGATGGCCCTTCCATTCAGAACCACCGGATCACTAAGACCTACTTTCGTACCTGCTCGAGCCGTCACTCTCGCAGTCAAGCTAGCTTATGCCTTTGCACTAACCTCACGATGTCCGACCGTGATTAGCTAACCTTCGTGCTCCTCCGTTACTCTTTGGGAGGAGACCGCCCCAGTCAAACTACCCACCAGACACTGTCCTCACCCCGGATCACGGGGCCGAGTTAGAACATCAAACATTAAAGGGTGGTATTTCAAGGTTGGCTCCATGCAGACTGGCGTCCACACTTCAAAGCCTCCCACCTATCCTACACATCAAGGCTCAATGTTCAGTGTCAAGCTATAGTAAAGGTTCACGGGGTCTTTCCGTCTTGCCGCGGGTACACTGCATCTTCACAGCGAGTTCAATTTCACTGAGTCTCGGGTGGAGACAGCCTGGCCATCATTACGCCATTCGTGCAGGTCGGAACTTACCCGACAAGGAATTTCGCTACCTTAGGACCGTTATAGTTACGGCCGCCGTTTACTGGGGCTTCGATCAAGAGCTTCGCCTTGCGGCTGACCCCATCAATTAACCTTCCAGCACCGGGCAGGCGTCACACCGTATACGTCCACTTTCGTGTTTGCACAGTGCTGTGTTTTTATTAAACAGTTGCAGCCAGCTGGTATCTGCGACTGGCTTCAGCTCCGAGAGCAAGTCTCTTCACCTACGCGCCAGCGTGCCTTCTCCCGAAGTTACGGCACCATTTTGCCTAGTTCCTTCACCCGAGTTCTCTCAAGCGCCTTGGTATTCTCTACCTGACCACCTGTGTCGGTTTGGGGTACGATTTGATGTTACCTGATGCTTAGAGGCTTTTCCTGGAAGCAGGGCATCAACTACTTCTGCACCGTAGTGCATCGTCATCACGCCTCAGGGTTGATAGCGTTCCGGATTTACCAGGAACACCCCCCTACACGCTTAAACCGGGACAACCGTCGCCCGGCTAGCCTAGCCTTCTCCGTCCCCCCTTCGCAGTAACACCGAGTACAGGAATATTAACCTGTTTCCCATCGACTACGCCTTTCGGCCTCGCCTTAGGGGTCGACTCACCCTGCCCCGATTAACGTTGGACAGGAACCCTTGGTCTTCCGGCGAGCGGGTTTTTCACCCGCTTTATCGTTACTTATGTCAGCATTCGCACTTCTGATACCTCCAGCAAACCTCACAGTTCACCTTCAACGGCTTACAGAACGCTCCCCTACCCAACAACGCCTAAGCGTCGCTGCCGCAGCTTCGGTGCATGGTTTAGCCCCGTTACATCTTCCGCGCAGGCCGACTCGACCAGTGAGCTATTACGCTTTCTTTAAATGATGGCTGCTTCTAAGCCAACATCCTGGCTGTCTATGCCTTCCCACATCGTTTCCCACTTAACCATGACTTTGGGACCTTAGCTGGCGGTCTGGGTTGTTTCCCTCTTCACGACGGACGTTAGCACCCGCCGTGTGTCTCCCGTGATAACATTCTTCGGTATTCGGAGTTTGCATCGGTTTGGTAAGCCGGGATGGCCCCCTAGCCGAAACAGTGCTCTACCCCCGAAGATGAGTTCACGAGGCGCTACCTAAATAGCTTTCGGGGAGAACCAGCTATCTCCCGGTTTGATTGGCCTTTCACCCCCAGCCACAAGTCATCCGCTAATTTTTCAACATTAGTCGGTTCGGTCCTCCAGTTAGTGTTACCCAACCTTCAACCTGCCCATGGCTAGATCACCGGGTTTCGGGTCTATACCTTGCAACTATTCGCCCAGTTAAGACTCGGTTTCCCTACGGCTCCCCTATACGGTTAACCTTGCTACAAAATATAAGTCGCTGACCCATTATACAAAAGGTACGCAGTCACACCACGAAGGTGCTCCCACTGCTTGTACGTACACGGTTTCAGGTTCTATTTCACTCCCCTCGCCGGGGTTCTTTTCGCCTTTCCCTCACGGTACTGGTTCACTATCGGTCAGTCAGGAGTATTTAGCCTTGGAGGATGGTCCCCCCATATTCAGACAGGATGTCACGTGTCCCGCCCTACTCATCGAACTCACAATTAATGCATTTTAGTGTACGGGGCTATCACCCTTTGCTGCGCGACTTTCCAGACGCTTCCACTAACACAAGAACTGATTCAGGTTCTGGGCTGTTCCCCGTTCGCTCGCCGCTACTAGGGGAATCTCGGTTGATTTCTTTTCCTCGGGGTACTTAGATGTTTCAGTTCCCCCGGTTCGCCTCGTATGGCTATGTATTCACCATACGATAGTGTGTCGAAACACACTGGGTTTCCCCATTCGGGTATTGCCGGTTATAACGGTTCATATCACCTTACCGACACTTTTCGCAGATTAGCACGCCCTTCATCGCCTCTGACTGCCTAGGCATCCACCGTGTACGCTTAGTCACTTAACCTCACAACCCGAAGGTGTTTCTGTAAACAGAGACACTGTCGTGCTGTTTATTTGAGAGACTCTATGACAGGTTA
>NZ_LXKR01000076.1:0-2939 GCF_001692375.1 Serratia sp. 14-2641
AGCGCAAAAACTGCTGCAGATGGAGCGCCAGCAGGCGCGCACTGAGATCCTTAACGGTCTGATAAAGATGTACAGCAAGGATGAGCTGGAGGCCATGGGCCACCTGGCGCTAAAGCGGCAGGTTGATCAGCGCTATCATGCCCTGCGCAAACTGGCCACGTCAGCCCCACCAGATACACCATAACCCCCTCTCTTTTGCCCGGTTTTCCGCCCTCCCGCCATTGATGCGCTTGATTGCGTAGGCCTCGGTACGCCCACTATTTCTGAATTGACTCTTAGGTGCCATTTTTCTGCGAGCCAGTCCGTCAAACCTACGACAAGTTCAAGGATCTGGCCGGGCGTTGCGAGTTTTCCACAGATAGATGCAAATACTTTGTGAAGACAAATGCCTGCTAAGAATTACATGCAAAGTAACTGTAACTTCATTAAGACCTAAAAAAACCTTACAAGAGCTCTGCTCTGTGGATAATGCTTTCACTTGCAGCGGGTAAACCCGCGCCGTTCAGAAACGGCGCAAGCGCCTTAAAAGTAGCTCCCGCCAATGGCGGGCAAAAGTCACACGACTAACTCATACACCTTCTCACAACTCAGCCATCGCAAAGCCAGCCCGCCCCGGGCCTAAAGGCCCGGAACAGAGTGGCTTTAAGATGGATGCTGTAACTAACCATCGAGTCGTTGTAAAAACTATCGCTGAAAGTTTCATATACACGCTCGTAAGCGGCCCTACCGGCCCGCTAACGCGGAGCTACGCCCCGACTGCGGCTACGCCTTGCCGTGACCACTCCGACCGCGCAAAAACAGTTTTGTGGTGCTATTAGTGGGATTGGCTCTACAGGGCGGGGGGGGATAGGCAAAACCTATCAGAACTGGGCGGCTATGCCGCGCGACCGGCGACCCTTATTATCTGAGTTCTTTATGGCCATGTTTGTCGCCTTCATGCGTAAACGCATTACTGAAAATTAGTTTAAGATCTCAAATCATACATAACCAAGTCGGAACAGGGGGGTGAGGTATAGTGCTGTAAAAAAATACAGCTAAGCTGTATCAAAAATCAAAATTGATCACATTCAGTATCAAAATAACCAAAAAAACGATATTTGGAGTCACTTTTTTGACCTAAAAAAGCAGACACATGAGTCTTGATGGTTAGGAATCTATGGCCACTCCCGTTTTTGCAACACCGATATTGAAGATATTGTTGGCTTGCATGAATCTATCCGGCGTCTTAATGGACCTTTAGCCCGCGCCCCGATGAGTTCCGCGCCTGGTGAACCTTATAAACTGGACGGCATTTTATCTGCCATTCCTAACCACAGGTTTTTCATCAGGCCGGTTAGCCGTTTTTATCATCAATGATCAGTATTCGCAAAACCAGATAAGTCACTGTTTTAAAATTATAAATACAACCTATAATTACGCGGCAAAGGATTGCTGCCGGGTCGTCAGTGCCCATGCGCTCCTGGCCAGCTTGTTTGCCAGTGCACAGGTCACCACAAAATTATTTTTCCGCAGTTGTAATTCCCTGACCCAGTCGGCAAGTTTCCCCGACCTGTGTTCCAGCGTCCGCAGGTACACTCTGGCACACTGTACCAGCAATGCCCTCAGCTTTTTGTTTCCCCGTTTACTGATGCCTAACAGCGTAGTTCGACCTCCCGTGCTGTACTGGCGAGGTACCAGCCCCGTTGAAGCGGCAAAATCCCGGCTGCTGCCATACTGTTTACCGTCACCCAATTGGGTGGAAAGAAGACTTGCAGTCAAAGGGCCGACGCAAGGGATCGAGAGTAATCGCTGGCCTGCACTATCTTCATCCAATGATATCTGCAGCTGAGTTTCTAACTCTTTAATTTGTTTAACAAGATAACCATAATGCTCACATAATTTTTGCAGCAAACCAGCCATGTAATGAGGGAGTTCGTTTGTCTCCAGAATTTCAGCGAAACGCTTTATCAGTGTCGAGCCTTTTGGGGCGCTGACACCAAATTCCAGTAAAAATGCCTGCATCTGATTTGTTGTTTTAACTTTGTCTCTGACCAGCGATTCTCTTACCCGGTGTAAGGCATGCATTGCCTGCTGAGTCTCTGTTCTGGGCTTAACAAAACGCATTGATGGTCGTGATGCGGCTTCGCAGATTGCTTCTGCATCAATAAAGTCATTTTTGTTTGTTTTGACGAATGGACGGACAAATTGTGGTGATATCAATTTGGGCGTGTGTCCAAGTTCTGTCAGTTTACGTACCATAAAGTTGGCACCACCGCAGGCTTCCATCACTATGGTGGTTGCCGGACATTGCGCCAGAAATTCAAACAGCTTTTGCCTTGTGAATTTTTTGCGATAAACCGCTCTCCCGTTGCCATCCTGACAATGGATGTGGAAAGAGTTCTTACCCAAGTCGATACCAATCAGCGCAATGTTTTCCATGGTAGTTCTCCGAATTAAGCCTGTTTTTAGCATAGTATCTAGGAGGAGGGAGTGGCCATCTCATTATCTGGATCACGTTTTTTGAGGATCCCTGACCATGAACCGTAGCGCGCAGCTCCCCGTGATGGTGCGGTATCACGATGGGTTATGCGTAAAAATGCCTGTTTTGCTGTATTTTTAATCCCAAACCTGTTTTTTAGGCGCACTTATCCAGAGCCGGTGCCTGAAGCCATCGTTTTTTCTCCATCCGCTGCAGCCTGGCCGACAGTAATTCTGTCGCATGCCTGCCAGCCTCGGCGCCAGCAAATCGCAGCCGATCGCCGCACAGGATGCATTGGTACGGATCTGTGCCCAGGAAGCCTTTCATCAACACTGCGAACCCGGGCCGTTTGGGCTTATCCCGCACCGTCATCGACAGCGCTTCGTAAACCTTCGGCAGCAGCGTGCCCCGCTTGCGGTTGGCCAAAAAACCGTAGTACCGCACCATTTTAAAATGCCGCGCGGGGATATGGCTGACGTAC